>JAJFUJ010000244.1 GCA_021372475.1 Chloroflexota bacterium
ATGCTATCTTTTATGCGCTGCGTATCCTCGCGCTGCTCCGCCAGCACCGCCGCGGCCGGCTCATCCGGGCGGGGCGCGCCGTAGGCCGCATCGTAGCGCGCGCGTTCCACTAGGGTATAATCCAGGCCAACCATCTGCAAGGTTCGGCGCACGGGCTGGTATCCATCGGCGCAGATGTTGCGGATACCATAGTTGCGGTAATCCCACTGGCCCGGGTTGAAAGTAAAGCGCCAGGCCGCGCCCGCGATGCAGGTCAGGTCGTCGTAGGAGCATGCCTCCCCCAGCGCCTCCAGCACCGCTGCCAGGGACGAAGCGAACTCGCACATCTCGCCGCTGGCCCAGGTGACCTTGCGCACCCCGGGGATGTAGGTTTTAGCGCCCTCGCGCGCCACAGCTAGCATATTCCGCACCTCCCCGCTAATGCAAAGGTCTCAAATCGAATGTATTATGGCGTGGGCGTAGCGTGAGCTTCCGCACTATGTTCTGGTCATATTGTTGATCATGCCCGTGACGTCGCTTTCCAGCTTGTTTATCTGCGACTGGCATTCGTTTATCTGCAGGTCGAGGGCCTTCTGTTGGGGGCGCAGCGCTTCTCCCTGCTTTATCAGGTTTTTAACATCCCAATTATATATTGACCTGGATATAATATACGTAAGTAAGCAAAAAGCAGCGCTGATAATTAGGGGGGCTAAACACCAGTTTTCAGTGCCATAGTTAATCCATACAAAAAGAGACCCCGAGATAATTATCAAGATAGCGCCTCTCCACAGGCCTTTGTAGTTGCTAATAGAGTATTGCGGGATGGTCGGTTCCCGGATGTTCGCGCGCTGCTCGCGCAGGTAGCTCAACCTTTCTTTCAATATCTCAATCGCCTGGCGTTTGGCCATCAGGCTGGTATCCTGCTCGATGGCCGCCAGCTTGGCTATCGGGAATCCGGATACACTGCCGCGTATTTCCAGGGTCGACCCACATGCAGCGCACTGCACGATGCTGCCTACTTGCGCAGCCGACACCGGCGCGCCGCAGTTCGGGCATTGCACTAGGGCAACGGACATCGCACACCTCCTCAACATGCGTATTGCGCGGCGTTACCCGCGGTTTATCTTTACTCCGCCATCGCACGTTCGAGCAGCAGGTCAGGATCGTCCGCCACGCGGCAGGGGTCGTCAAAGACCATCGTCGCGCCGTCGGTAGGCTGGTAGGCCGGCCACTCGGGCAGGCCGGGGTGGTTGGGGTTGCCCGTGCGCGCAAAGGCCAGCCAGGCATCGCTCATCTGGTCGGAGAGGCGCCGCGGCGCATCGCCGCCGCCGTTGTAGCCCTCATATCTATCGGCGTTATCAAAGACGTACGATATCTCGCACGAATGGAACGCCCCCGGACGGCCGTCCAGCACGGGCGTGCGCCAGGTAAACCAGTAATAGTATGCCGGCGCGCCGCCCTGGGCGGCCTTGAGCTGCACCTGGCGCCGCGCCGTCGTGCGGAACCAGTTGCCCAGCAGCGCGTAGCGGTCAAACGGCGCCAGCTCGGGGAAGACCTTGCGGCTGGCGGTGATGAGCGCCCCGGCTTTATCCTTGAGAGTCTCGCGCAGCTTGGATTCCATCTCGGCGTCCGTCAGCTTGTACGCGTCGGGGTTATCGTCGCGGTTGATAAACTCGTGATAGATGGTGCCCACCAGCATGGGGATATCTTTGGAGACCTCGGGAGCGCGCTCGCCGAACGGCTGCTCTGGCAGGATCGTTCCGTCCACCACTGGGCTCCAGCCCATCATGGCGTTCATACCCAGCTTATTGATGGCGTTGAAACCGGCCCGGAGCAGCTCCTCGACCGGCAGGGTTTGCAGAGCATCGAGGTTGCCGGGCGTGAGGCCGAGCTCATCGAGCACGCCGCGCGCCAGCTTGGTGGAATC
>JAJFUJ010000245.1 GCA_021372475.1 Chloroflexota bacterium
TGCGCGCTGCCGCTGGCACAAGCGCGGCCTGACCTGCCCGCTGAACTGCTCAGCTTGAGCAGCCCGGCATTGGTGTTTAGCGCCTGCAAGCGCAGCGAACGCAATGACGGCGTCATCATCCGCTTCTGGAACATAGGCGGCGCTGTCGAGCCGACCGAGCTGCGCTGGGGGCTGCCTTACAGCCGCTGCGAGCGCGTCGAGCTCTCCGAGGAACCATCCGCCAAACCTGCCCCGCGCGAGCTGGCGCCCGGACATTTCGCACTGCAGGTGCAGCCGTACGAGATTGTCACGCTCAAACTGAGCGACAACTGATGGTATGTAAAAGTAAATGAGGTAAACCCTATGACCACACCGCGCGAACGTGTGCTGACGTCCCTGGCTTTCCGCGACCCCGAGCGCCTGCCCAAAGACCTGGGCGGCATGCGCAGCACGGGCATCAGCGCCTTTGCCTACCCCGGGCTGGTGCAGGCGCTCGGGCTGCCGCCCCGCCCGCCGCATGTGGAGGATACCTCGCAGATGTTGGCGCTGCCCGACCTGGACGTGCTCGACGCCCTCGGCTGCGACATCGTCACCATCTGCGACGGTGTGACTAATGCCATTCCACAGCCTGAGCTGTGGCGCCGCTATACCTTCAATGGACGCCTGGATGCCCTGGTGCGCCACCCACGCCGCTTTCATGTCCAGCCGGATGGCTCGATCCGCCAGGGCGGCAGCCTGATGGTTGGAGCCAGCTATGTCTTTGACGCGCCGCATGGCGGACAGCCGCTCATCCTGGAGGACGACCTGCCCAAAGAGAACCTCAAACGCTTTCGACGCCGGCTGGAGAAAGGCTACCTGCGCGATGAGCAGATCAAGCGGATTACCGAACTCTGCCGCCAGGTGCGCGGCTCGACCGACCGCGCCGTCTTTCTCAACGAGGGTTCGCTCAATGCTCCGATCTCGATTCACGGCTACGGCGGGCTGGCGGTTTTCCCCGTTTTGTGCCTGCTCGAGCCCGATTATGTGCACGAGCTGCACCAGATAGCTACCAATTATGCCTTGCGCAACATCCAGGCATTGCTGCCTGAAATAAGAGACTATGTTGACATCATCATGATGGCCGCCGACGATTGGGGTTCACAGAACAACACCTTTGCCTCGCCCCAGGTTTATCGCGACCTGTTCCTGCCCTACCGCCGGCAGGTCAACGATGCATGTCACCGCCTCGCGCCCGATACCAAGCTCTTTCTGCACTCCTGCGGCGCCATCTATAATCTGATCGACCTCATCGCCGAGAGCGGCTTTGACATCCTCAACCCGGTGCAATGGCCCGCCGGCGGGCACACTTACCAGGAATGGAAGGCGCGCGCGCGCGGGAAAATCTCGCTGTGGGGTGGCGGGGTGGACGCTCAGCATACACTGACCAACGCCTCGCCGGACGAGGTGCAGGCGGAAGCGCGCCAGGTGGCTGGTTACCTCGGGCAAGGCGGCGGCTATGTGTTCTGTAACATCCACAACCTGCTGGCCGAGGTGGCGCCGGAAAAGATAATCGCCCTCTACCGCGCTTTTTAAGCATGCAAACACCCCCAGGTTAGCTGCCTGGGGGTGTTTTTGTTAAGCGAAACTGTTACTGAGGCGCGTTTTCCTTGAGAATGGCGTTGGCTTTAGTCACCGCCGTATCCAGCAAGGACTTGACGTCGGCCTTCGGGTCGTTGATGACCACCGACATCACATCGGTGTCGATTAGTGAACGCACCGGGTCATAGCCGGCCACCGGTGATTCGACCATGCCGGCATTAGCCCAGTCGAACAACTTGGCATAGCTGTCGGCCGCTGGTCCCCACTTGGGATCAGCCTTGAAAGCGGCAATGACATCCTCCTTGGCACTGGCGCGCACCGGCAGGTAGCCGGTCTTGGCCGCCCAGCGGGTGGTCTGTGCCTTCTCCCCAAGGAACTTGATCACCAGCCACGAAGCAAGCTGCTGCTCGGGCGTGGTCTTGAACACCGACATGCTGGCGCCGTAGAGATTCATATGCAGGTCGCCGGTCTGCGGCAGCGGGGCGATATCCCACTTAAAGTTAGCAGCCTTGGCGACCGCATCGGCATAGTAGTTCATACCGGATGATGACGCGAAGACAAACAGCACGTCGCCGTTGGCGAAACGGTTCTGTTCGCCGTAACGCTCGCTGACGGGGATCTCGACCAGGCACTTGTTGGCGGCCATGCGCTGAATCATCGCCAAGGTATCCTGCCCGGCTTGGCTGTTAAAGACATAGCTCTGGCCGTCCTCGGCCAGGATGCGGCCGCCGCGCGAAAAGATTTGTGAAGCAAAGTTGGAAGCCTCATGGATAAACGCCCAGCCAGCCTTGCCGGATTCCTGCGAGGCCTTGCAGGCGGCTTCCTCCCAGGTTTTCCAATCTGTGGGTGCCTTATCATAGCCCAACTGCTTGAGCCAATCGGCGTTATAATACATTACTTCGAGCGAGCGCTGGGTTGGGAATCCGAGGGTTTCGCCTTTGAACTGCGGATTGGCGTCGCTGGCCAAAAATGCCGCAAAGTAGTCTTTTTTGTCATCGGCTGTGAGACCGTACTTGCTCGAGTTGATGTAAGGGCTCAAGTCGATTACGGCGTCCTGTGAACGGTAAAAGGCTGCCTGGTTCTGATAGGCCACAGCGATATTGGGCGGGCTGCCGGCCTGGATTGCCGCGTTGATTTTATTGTACACATCGTTATAGCTGGCTCCCGCGATTTCAGCCCGGGCCGTGATGCCGTAAGGGTTGCTGGCGTTGAACTCGTCCAGCATCGTTTGTAGCAGATCCTGGTCCGATTGCGACCGGTTGTGCCACAACACCACTTCGACGTTCTTGCCCTCCAAAGAGATCTGATCCACTGCTGCCGCGGCAGCACCGCCGGCGCTTGGCTTGCAAGCCGTCACTACGACGGCGAGCATAAGGATAACCGCTAAAACACGCATAGAGTTCCGAGTACGCATAATTGTCTTCCTCCTTCATAGGTAAACTAACAGGATAACTTGGATAATTTCGCGCAACGACAGCTCCTCACCTTCCTTTCAACTGATATTACCCTTTGATGCCTGTCCTGGTAATGCCTTCGGTAAAGTACTTCTGGGTAAAGAAATAAAACACCAATACCGGGATGACTACCAGGCTGGCGAAGGCCATCATCAGGTGGGTTTGCGTGCCACCCTCGCCGGCCATGAACTGCTGCAGGCCCACCGCCAGCACGCGCATATTTGAATCGCGCGTTACCAGGAGCGGCCAGCGAAAGTTGTCCCAGCTCCAAATAAAGTTCAGCAGCGCTACCGTGATGATAGCTGGCCGGCTGACGGGCACGACGATCGAAAAGAGGTAGCGCAGATGCCCTGCGCCGTCGAGCTGCGCGGCGTCGTACAGATCGCGCGGCACCTGCATAAAGAATTGACGCAGCAGGAACACGCCAAAGACGCTCACCAGCCAGGGGATAATCAACGCCTGATAGGTGTTGTACCAGCCCAGGCGGAACATCATCACCACTTTGGGCACCAGCGTCAGGTCGCCAGGTATCATCAGCGTCGCTAAAAACAACAAAAAAATGACGTTTTTACCGGGGATATCCATCAGGGCAAAGGCATAGGCCGCCATCACCGAAATCAATACGCTACCGACCACCGTCGTCCCCGAGACGATCAGGCTGTTCAGCAGGTAACGCCAAAAGAGCGGGATGCCCCACTGCTGGTCAAAGCCGATATCGTTAATCGCCTGACCAAAATTGCTCCACTGCAGCGGTTCATTGCCGAAAGGCGGCCACGGCCAGAAGCTATTGGCGATGATGCTGCCATAACTCTTCAAGGCGCTCATCACCATGTAAACAAAGGGCATAATCGAGATGAGCGCTCCGCCAATCAGCAATAAATATGTGAATATCCTACCGATGTGTAGCGGATGGCGGCGCCTGGATTTAGTCATAGACTACTCGCTTGCCGGCGACGTTATTCTGCACGATGGTCAGGCCAAGAATCACAAAAAACATGATAAACGAGAGCGCTGCGCTGTAGCCATAACGGTTATAAACCACCATCTGGTTAAAGATATAGATGCTCGCGGTGGTGGTTGCGTCCCCCGGGCCGCCCTTGGTCATGATATAAATGTGGTTAAAGGCCTTGAACGTGCCGATAACGGTAATCAATACCACGAAAAAGGTGGTGGGAGAAAGCAAAGGGAAGGTGATGTAGCGAAACAACTGCCAGCCCGAAGCGCCGTCCACCTTGGCGGCATCATACAGCTCGTTCGGGATATTGGACAGCCCCGAGAGAAAAAGCACGGCATCGTAGCCCACAAATACCCAGGTGGTATAGATGATCAGCGAGACCATCGCCAAGCTGGGGCCCGCCAGCCAACCCGGCAGTTGGACGCCGAGTGAACCAAATGCCAGCTCCAGGATGCCCCGCGATTCGCCCAGCCAGCGCTGCCCACTCAGCCCGATACCCTCCAGCAGGCGGTTGAGTAAACCGATATCCGGGCTGAAGATATACGCCCACACGGCAGCCGAGGCCACGGTTGAGGTGACATAGGGCATAAAATAAAGCACACGAAAGAACTGCGTTCCTTTTATTTGCTGAAACAGCAGATAAGCAAGCAAGAGCGCCAGCACAAGCTGCAGCGGCACCGAGATAAGCGAATAGGTGAAGGTAATCCCCAAAGAATGCCACATCCCGGGATCGGAAAAGGCACGGGTATAGTTGGCCAGGCCGATAAAATCACCGCGCGTCAGGCGCCAGTTGGTCAGGCTGATCCACAAACCGGAAAAAAGCGGGTAAAACTCAAATACGAGGAGGAGGATTACCGCGGGAGCCATCAGGGCGTAGCCTAGGGCGATGGTGTGAAGACGGCGTTTGCGCCGCACCGGCGGCAATTGGCGGTAGGCTTGAAGAGAAGCGCTGGCACGCGCCAAGCCAACCTTGATCGCCATCATGCACATCCCCTTCGTCCGCAGATTGAGCCACAGTTACACTACACAATTTATCACTTTTAGATGGACTATGCAATGCATTTAACAAAAGCTTTACATGCTCATCCGCAAACTGCATAAATGCATATATTGCCTATACTGTAATTGAGTGAGTTGTGTCATAATAATGGGAACCTATCGCGCGCACGGGCGTCTGAATAACGGCGTTTGTAATAGGTATGCCAGGGCTCTGGCTTTGGTTAAGGGGAATATATGCTACCTAAGCGACTATTCATTATTCTAATGGTCTTGACTACGCTAGGCGGGTGTTCGCGTGCGGAATCTGCGACTGTTGTAACGCAGTCAACGCTGAGTCCTCAACCCAGCTTTACGTCTATGCCGGTTGCCACCACACCTTCCGCAGAACTCTTGCCGAGCGCAACGCCGTTTCCTTCCGTTACGCCTGCGCCGCAGGTCAGTGGGAAGACGCTCGATATCAGCTCTGGGCATTATACCGACGACCGCTCCAGCGCCATCAGCGTACTGGCTTCGCTTTTTAACGCCGTCAATCGCAAGGAATACTTACGCGCCTATGCCTACTGGGAGCCTCAGGGGCAGATATCCGGCACCTCTTTCAGTGCGTTTGAAGCGGGCTATGCTACGACAGAGAGTGTGGAACTGCGAGTCGGTGAGGTGACGGTGGGCGCAGCGGCTGGCAATCTGTACTATGCGGTGCCGGTCAGCGTATCGGCGCGCTCCAGCAGCAACCAGATAGAGCGCTATGTAGGCTGCTATGAGCTGCACCTCAGCCAGCCGGCTGTCCAAGGCGTCCCGCCTTTCCAGGGGATAGGCATTCGCAAGGGGATGCTCAAGCTCGCGCCCTCAAGTCAGGATGCCTCCGCGCTCCTGGCCGATGCCTGCGGCTCGGTGGGTATCGAGACCGGCCAGCCGCTGCCGGCCGAGCCGGCCTATGCGCCGGATGATATCTCGGCGCTGCGCTACCTGGATGACCGCTCGGACGCGCTGCAGGTGCTACGTTCGTACTATAACGCCATCAACCGTCGGGAATACCTGCGCGCCTATTCTTATTGGGAATCCGCTGCCGCGGCAGCGCTGCTGCCAGCTTATGAGCAGTTTGCCGCTGGATACGCCGAGACAGCCGCTGTTGGCTTGGCTGTTGGTCAAATCCAAGCTGATGCCGGCGCCGGCCAATATTACTATACGCTGCCGGTGGCGCTGCTGGTCACAACCACAACTGGCGCGGAACAGACTTTTGCGGGCTGCTACCAATTGCACGCAGCCAATCCGGCCTTCCAGGCCACACCGCCGTTCGCACCGCTTAATATCATCTCCGCCACTATTCGACAGGTGGAGAATAGCGTTGATATCGCCAGCCTGACATCTCAGGCATGCTCATAAAACTGCCCCGCTAGCAAGGGGGGACTTGGCCGCCGCCAACGAACGGTGCTGGATTTCGGGCAAGCGCGCCGATGCCTGTATCGAATGCGGCGAGTGCGAGGAAAAGTGCCCACAGCATACCAAGATACGCCGTCGACTGGCCGAGGCTGACAAGGCGCTCACCAGGACAGTCTGGTTTCCAGCGTATAGTTTCGCGAATCATCCCCACAAAAAAGCATCCCGCGAAGATTTATCTCTGCGGGATGCTTGGCTATTCAGCCTATGCCTTGATAGCTCCGGAGGTGACGCCCTGGATATAGTAGCGCATGCCGAACGAGAACAAAAGCAGTAGCGGGATCGTCGCGATGGTATAGGCGGCCATACGCGGCCCCCAGTCGGTCAAACCGCTCTGGGTGAACTCGCGCAGCCCCACCGAGACCACCTGCTTGCTGCTAGAGGTCATCACCAGCAGCGGCCACAAAAAGTCGTTGTAGGTGCTCACCAGGTTCATAATAGCCAGGGTAACCATAATCGGCCACGAAAGCGGCACCGCGATGCGCGTATACAAATCGAACTCTTTTGCGCCGTCCATGCGCGCCGCCTCAAACAGTTCCTCAGGCAGCCCACCAAAGTAGCCGCGGCAGATGAGGATGCCGAACACCTGCCCGCCCGACATCCACGGCAGAATCAATGCCCAGCGCGTATCGATCAGGCCGAGGTCGTTGATCAGCATAAAGGACGGAATCAACGTCAGCATGCCCGGGATCATCATCAGCGACAGGATGATCACATAGAGAGCATTCTTACCAGGAAACTTGTGGCGTGCGAACACGTAGCCTGAAATCGAAGAGAGGAAAACCACCCCCAGCATTGCGCTTATCGAAACAACGAGAGAGTTGGTGATGTATCCCTTCATAATCTTCCAGGCTTCAGCATAGTTGCTCCACCGGTAAGGGTTGGGAGCTGCCCAGAAGCGGGCAAAGATCTGCCCATTATCCTTGAGCGACATAGTGAGCATGTTAACGATCGGTATCATCGTCAAGATGAGCAGGATAGCCAATGCGAAGAGCAGCAACGCCTGGCGAAATGCTCGTTTCCTGGCGACTTTCTTTGAACGTATGGTCTTGACACCAGCGCCTGCAATATCAGTTGCCATCGGTTTCCTCCTTAGGCCTGATATTCTGTCGAGCTGCGCACATACTTCATATTCAAGATTGTGCCGCCCAGAATAAAGATGAAAAGCAGCGTGCCGATGGCTGAGGCCATGCCCATACGGTTAAACTTAGTCGCCTGGAAATAAAGCTCCAGGGCCGGCACATAGGTGGCATGGCCGGGGCCGCCCATCGTCGTCAGGAAGATGCTCTCGAACGATTGTACACCGCCGATAAAGCCCAGGATGATAAGGGTGCGGATAGGCGACATCAATAGCGGCAGGTCGATATGGATGAAACGCTGCCAGAAGGTGGCGCCATCCACTTTGGCGGCATCGAACAAATCGGTAGGAATGGTGATCAGCCCGCCATAAAGCAACAGCAACGGGAACGCGCCAATCCATGGGAAGCCCATAAAGATGATGGAAGGCAAAGCGGTCTGGGGATCGCCCAGCCAAACGCGAATCAAATTTTCCATGCCCAGCGCTTCCAAAGCTTTGTTTAACAGGCCATAGTTGGGGTCGTAAATGTTCACCCACATCAGGATACTGACCACGCCCGGCACGATGAGCGGGATCACATACGCTGTGCGCAGAATATATTGCAGCTTGGATGAGCGCAAGTTAAAGATAAGCTCGGCCACGATAAGGGGCATTATCAATTTTGCAAATCCTGTGATAATAATGATCAAGGCATTGCCGATGCCTACCCGCAGATAAGGGTTCTTGAAAGCCGCAATATAGTTATCGAGCCCGACCCAGGTTGCCCTCAAACCGGGCGTCCAGCGGGTAAAGCCATGCCAGAGCCCTGAAATTGCAGGATAATAGTTGAATATAAGCAGCAAGGCAAAAGTTGGCAGCAAGAAAAGATATGAAACGCGCGCCGCCCAAATTTCCTTGAGCAGCTTTCGAACCGGCACCAGGGCGACATTCCAGACTTTGGCGCCCCAGCTTGTGAAGCGCACCGCGGAATACCCGCCGGCGAGCAGCACAACGACCAGCACAACCACGCCGATTATCAGCCCCCTATTGAGGTTCTGCTTACGGGTATATGCGGCGGCTTGCGCGCTCAAGTTAGAGACGGTGGCGACCATGCCCTTGCCGCCGTACATCACCACCTTGCCATCACGCGAGACGTACACGGCCTGAATATCGTCGCCGGCATTCTTGATTTGCTGGGTCAGGTTACCGTTCACGTCAAAAATAAACACATCACCATAAGAGACTCCAGCCATTACGACATTGCCGTCCGCACTGATGCCGGCGGCGCGCATTCGGTCGGTTGCGCCGGAGCGGCGGGCATTGTATTGCCAGAGCACTTTGGCCGTCGCTCCGTCGATGAGGGATATCTTACCATCATCGGTGGCCGCGGCGATAAGTGAGCCATTACGATTCACGGCGACACTGTGTACCACATCGTCAAGCTGGACAGCATACAATTGGTCGCCTTTAAGGTTAAATAGATATACGCGCGAATCGCGGGTGCCGGCCAGGACACGGGTATTCTCCCCGGAACCATAAATCGCGGTCGATTCCGTAGGTACGATCATGTTCTTGTCCCAGAGCAGTTCGCCGGCCAGGTTGAAGAGAAACAGCCTGCGTCCTTCGACCGAAGCCGCCGAGACATATTGGCCGTCCTCGCTGATTGCGACACCCTCCAGAGGATATGCGCTACGGTATGTCCAAAGCAGGTTGCCATCGCCATCAAATAATCTCACGTTGCGGTCAGCGCTAGCGCACGCCACATAAGCGCCGTCAGCGGACATAGCCACACCGGAGACAGAGTTTTCCGCGGTAAATTGCCAGAGCTGCTGACCGTTCTCGTCATATACTGTCACCGTGTTGTCGCGCGCGCCAATGACAACGCGCGAGCCATCCGCAGAAGAAGAGATGGACATGACGGTATCTTCGGCCGTATGCGTCCAACCGAGCGGGCTGTCAGCAGCCACAGGCAGCACAATGAGCAACAGCAACAGCACCAGGGGTGCAAGCACTCGTAAAAGCCGAGGGGCTTGCTTCTTTATCTTCCTTGGCTGCATCCCGGAGCCTCCCTTATTATATAAGCGTTAAGAAATCCAGTCTTCCGGAGCCTGATACGGCCCCGGAAGACTGCGTTCAACAGAGCTTACTCGATAACTTCCGGCTTCTTTTCCGGAGTCTTCAGTGCATCCATACCGCCTTCCCAACGCAGGTGGTCGGTTACCATCTGCGGGAAGAGGTTCATCATAGCTTCCTCATACTGCGTGAGGAATTCATCGATCGTCAATTCACCCTGGAAGTACTGCTGCGCCAGGTCAGTCCACTCGCGCACCATCGGCTGATAGTCGTTCAAACCGCGGGAGCGATAAGTGCCGGCCGTGTCTTTCTCGGTGTTGCCGATCAGTTTCACGTTGGCGAAGCGTTCCTTGTAAGGGCTGGGCAGCACGGCGCTCTTGACGGCCGGTGGGCCGTTGATACCGCCGTTCAGGTTGCCTTCATCAAGCTTGTTGCGCAGGTAAATGCCGTATCCTTCGGGGCTGGTCAGGAACATCAAAAAGTCCATTTCCAGGTCGTTCTGGGCCTGATCCTTCTTGGGGATACCCCAGAAGCCGATGTTGACCTCGATGGTGCGGGCGGGTGCATCGACCAACTCGCCTTCCATCGACGGGTTGTTGAACGTGCCTAGCTCGAACACCGTCGCCTGGGCTGCGCCTGGGATCGGGGTCGGGGTAGGCTGGCCTTCGACAATACCATAGCTGCCTTCGGCCAACTTTTTGATGTTCTTCTCAAAGCTGGTAAAGAACCAAGCGCCGTCGAGCCAGATGGCGGCTTGCTGCGTCAGGAAGAGTGGCAGCGCATCCGTCACGCCAATCCAGCCTGGCTCGGTCATCGGGCCTAGCAGCTCGGAGAGGTTCTCATACAGGTCCTTCCACTGCGGGCTGTCGACGGTCTGCTCTTTGTTATAGAAGGCCGCCATCTTGCGCACGCCGTTGAAGGTGATCATGTTGTTGTCGTCGTTATGCGGGTCGGTGGGGTCGTAGACCCACTTGTCGTCGATCCCCTCGCGGAAGCAGTAATCGCCGGGTTGGCAGCGCACTAGCTCCGCCTCGTGGCGGGTGTACTGGTCGGCGTACATACGCATCAACCAGCCGACACGCATCTCCCAGAAGCTGGAGGCTGAACCTTCGATAGCTAGCGGGATATAGCCGGCGTCCTTGATTTTCTGGCACCAGCCGATGAATTGATCCCAGGTGGGCTGGGTGGGCACATCGGTGATACCGACCTTTTCAAATATCGACTTGTTGTAGAACCAGAGCACCTGCACGGTCTCCAGGTTCAACACGTTGATACGTCCCTCGATCGGGTCGGTCATGTTGCGGATGGCGCCCTCATCCATATCCTCGCGCCATGCTTTGCCGGTGTACGGGCTGATCTTGTCCAGATACGGGGCCATATCGAGGAATTTCTTGGCGTTGATCAAGTCAGCCACGACGTTGGCGTTGACCAGGCTGGCCTCAGGAGCACCGGTGGCAAACTGCGCACGGATCCACTCCTGGTAGCCATCGCTCGGCTTGAGCTCGACGCGCACGTTCACCTTGGGATGCAGCGCCATGTAGGCCAGCGCCAGGTTCTCCCAGGTCTGCTTGTCGGTGCTCTGGAAGCTGATGACGATAGTGCCCTCGAGTTCCTTTTCAGGCTCGGGGGTCACTTGAACCTCG
The DNA here is from genome assembly GCA_021372475.1 of Chloroflexota bacterium. Classification (GTDB taxonomy): domain Bacteria; phylum Chloroflexota; class Anaerolineae; order UBA1429; family UBA1429; genus JAJFUJ01. The sequence goes on from JAJFUJ010000245.1 coordinate 11,173, forward strand.
ACAACCTTTTCCACAGTTTCTTTAACGACGGCTGTCTCTTTGACAACTACCGTCTCCTTGACTACCTGGGGCACCGCGGTAGCTGCAGGTGCGCATGAAACTAAAAGCGGCGCGACTGCAAATACCAGTGCGAATAGAATCCATAGCCACTTGTTTCGCTTCATTGCTTTCACTCCTTCATCTGATAAAACGACCGTAACCGAACCAAAAATTGTTTTGGGGCTTTTCTTCCTCCTCCTTATAAAATGGTGGCCGCTACACATATCGGGCCGGGTATATGCAACAAGACCAGCGCGCCAGCAACGCGCCCAGCACAGATGAAAAGTGCATAAAAGACGAGTACACTGGCCTGCTTGATCCAGGAGAACACAAGGGCACAACAGATGAAAGGTATCCTGATGAAAGCGGGAGATGAAGGAATAGAAACTCACTACCGACGGCGCCTTGCAGACGAGTTGCTGCTGCCGTTTGGGTAGAGAAACGCACACTTAACTGATTTGTGTAACCTGCACAGCTCAGTCTGCTCTTCAACGTGAACGTCCTCCGTGACGCCATGCCCAAGCAGTGACAAGAAGATTACAGTTCCGGTCAGTATATGCGAGGCCAGCTAGATGCAGCACTGCATCTATGATAATGTCCTAATTATACAGCAAATTTGTTGGCAAGTATAGTAGAAACTCTCCACAGGCAACCACTGCTAGGTGTCATCCCAGGAGGGCTGCCAGTTGCCTACGCACTGGAAGCCGCAGTGCGGCTACCCGTACAGCCACGGCTAAAGGCATCACGCGCTAGACGCTACTGCTTCCGTCTCGGGCATGCGTTGCCCCTTAAACTGGCTGCGGTACAGGTTGTAGTAAAAGCCCCTGTCCGCCAGCAGGCTCGTGTGCGTGCCGCGCTCGATGATCTGGCCATCATTGATAACCAGCACCTGGTCGGCGTCGCGGATAGTGCTCAAGCGGTGCGCAATGACAAAGCTGGTGCGTCCGCGCATCAGCCGCAGCAGTGCCTCCTGCAGATGCTTCTCGGTGCGCGTATCGACGTTGCTGGTAGCCTCATCCAGGATGAGGATATCCGGGTCGGCCAGCACTGCCCGCGCGATGGCCATCAACTGGCGTTGGCCTTGGCTCAGGTTGCTGCCGCGTTCGGTCAGCGGTGTCTGATAGCCGTGCGGCAGTCGCTGGATAAACGAGTCGGCGTTGGCCAGTACGGCCGCGGCGACAACCTCATCGTCACTGGCCTCCCGCCGGCCGTAGCGGATGTTCTCCATCACAGATCCCGTAAATAAAAAGTTGTCTTGCAGGACAAGCCCCAGTTTGCGTCGTAGGTCATCCTTTTTTAACGTGCGCACATCCTGGTCGTCGATGGTTATGGCGCCGGCGTCAATATCATAAAACCGCGTCAGCAGATTGGCGATAGTGGTCTTGCCGGCGCCGGTCGGGCCAACCAGGGCTACCAACTGCCCCGGTTCAGCGCTAAGGCTGACGCTTTTGAGCACCGGCACATTAGGCTCGTAGCCAAAGCATACATTATCAAAAACTACCTTGCCCTTTACGTGGGGCAATGCCCGAGCATTGCTGGCATCGCTTTCCGGCAGCTCATCCATCAATTCGAACACCCGCTCAGCGCCAGCCAGGGCGGATTGAATCGAGGTAAACAAGCTGGCAATTTGGTTGAGCGGGCGCCCAAGTCGTCCCGCATAGTTGACAAACGCCGCCACCGTTCCGACGCTTGCCATCCCGCGCACAGCCAAGTAGCCGCCGGAGGCCGCTACAATCGTCAATCCGAGGTTATTGATCATGTTCATCACCGGCCCCATAAACGAGGCCGGGATACGGGCGCGCAGCGCGACCCGCCGCAATTCATTGTTGACGGCGCTGAACTGCTCAATGGTCTTTTCCTCGCGTCCAAAAGCCTGGATAGTGCGTTCGCCCGAAACGGACTCCTCAATGATGCCGTTCAGCTCACCCAACGTCCGTTGATTCTCGCGGAATCCGCGCCGTGTCCGTTTGGCAATGATGCGCGTCATCACCACCGTAAGCGGCATTACGATTAGGCTGACCAAAGCGAGCGGGACATTCATTGAAAAGATGACGACAATCACACCCACTAGGGTAAATAAGCTGGAGACCAGTTGGCTCAAGCTGGTCGATAATGTGTTGCTTACGTTATCGACATCGTTGGTCAGACGGCTCATGGTATCGCCATGCGAATGGGCATCAAAGTAACGCAAGGGCAGCCTTTGCATCCGACTGAACAGGTCCTCACGGAGATCGCGTACTACCTGCATCGAAAGCCCTATCGCCAGGTACGACTGCAGCCATACCAACAATGATGCTGCTGCATAAGCCGCCACCATCAGCAGAAGCATCCTGGCGAGGCCGGCAAGGTTGCCCTTGCCGATATACTCATCGATTGCACGCCCCATCAGATAAGGTCCCAGCAGGTCTATTGCCGAAGATGCAATCACTAAAAGGATGATCCCGATGAGCAGCCCGCTGCGGCGCCTAAGATATCCCCACAACCTCAGGAGTACTGCTTTGGTATTCTTGCTTTTCTGGCCTTCCATCAGGACGCCGCCTGGTCCGCCAGGCCCCGGTCCACCCGGCCTCGGGCCGGGTCCTCCAGCCGGTCTGGATTCTCCCTGACCCGAACCTGCTCTGCTTGAGCGCTGCTCCGTCATGCTGCTACTCCGTTGCCCAGTTGTGATTGATAGATATCTTTGTAGATTGGGCTGCTGGTCATCAGCTCCTCGTGCGTGCCTTCAGCCACAATGTGGCCGTCATCCAACACCAAGATCTTGTCGGCCGCCAGTACGGTGCTGATGCGCTGCGCGATGACAAAGCTGGTGCTCGTGTGCATCACTTCCTGCAAAGCAGCCTGGATGCGCGCTTCCGTATCGACATCGACGGCGCTAGTGCTGTCGTCCAGGATGAGGATAGGCGGCTTGGCCAAAATTGCTCGCGCAATGGCGATGCGCTGTTTTTGGCCGCCGGATAGGTTCACGCCGCGCTGACCGACGGCGGTATCGTAACCATCCGGGAACCCACTGATAAAGTCATGCGCTTCGGCTGCCTGAGCTGCTGCGATGACCTCTTCATCCGTAGCGTCGGGTTTACCATAACGAATATTGTCGCGGATTGTGCCGCTAAAGAGCACCGTTTCCTGCAGTGCCATGCCGATATTGTGCCTTAGCGCCTTCTGTGAGAGCGTACGCACATCCATCTCATCTACCAGCACGCGCCCGCTGGAAACGTCATAAAAACGCGGTATCAGGTTGACCAAGCTGGTTTTGCCTGAGCCAGTCGTCCCGAGCAGCGCCACCATCTGGCCGGGCTGAGCACTGAAATTGACCCCGCGCAGCACCGGTTCCCCGCCGTTCGCCTGGTAACCAAAAGTTACATCCTCAAAACGCACTTGGCCGCGCAGCACGACATCCTGCTTGGCATCAGCGGCATCCTGCACCGTCGGCTGCCTATCCAGCACTTCCTGAATGCGCCGCACCGAAGCGGAGGCGCGTGCCAGCATCATCACCAACTGGCTGACCATCATCAGTGAAAAGAGCGTGATGCCCAGGTAGTTCACAAAAGCGATAATCTGGCCGACCTGCATCGTGCCTTGTACGACGTTGACGCCGCCAAACCACAGCACGCCGATAATCCCCAGGTTCATGGTCATCATCATAAACGGCGGCACTACCGCCATCGTACGGCCTGCATGCATACCCGTATCGGTGAGTTCGGTGTTGGCGGCGCCAAAGCGTTTCTGCTCGTGCGCCATACGCACAAAGGCTTTGACGACGCGCACGCCCGCCAAATTCTCTTGCATCACCCCGTTTAGCTTATCCAGCTTTTGCTGCATCAGGTTAAAGAGCGGCGTTGCCCGCTTGATGACAAGAATCACAAAGGCTAACTCGATCGGCATCAAAATGAGCGGCAGAAATGTAAGCTGCGGGCTGGTGACGATGGCCATCACCAGGCTGCCGATGAGTAAAAGAGGTGCGCGCACCAGCATGCGCAGTGACATGTAAATCGCTTCCTGCACCTGAGTCACATCGTTGGTCAGGCGGGTGATGAGCTGCCCCGTCTCAATCTCGTCTAAATTGGCAAATGAATATGCCTGCACCTTGCGGAAAAGCGCATCACGCAGATCGCGCCCGAACCCTTGGATCGCCATCTCGGCGCACAAGCCGTTGACCATCCCGCCAAAGGCGCCCAGCACCGCCAACCCGAACATCGTCAAACCGGTGCTCCACACCACATGCATATCGAGATTGGCGATACCAACATCCACGATGCGCTCCACCATGCGCGGCTGCATCAGGTCCATCGCGACCTCGAGCATCATCAGGATGGGAGCCATGATAACCCAACGCCGATACGGTTTAAGCAGGCTGAGCACTTGGTACTTGTTCACTTCGTATCCTTATATGATGAGGTTGTCGCTGATGATGTCAAGGCTGCCGTTACGACGATACACGGGCGGTCTCAAGACCCTTTTTCGGTTCCTGCTGCATCGCGCAGGTTGTCGCGCATGCGCACCAGATACCCCCGAACCTGCTGCAGCTCTTCAGGCGTCATCCCGCTGAAGGTTTCATCTTCGATGCGCGCATGGATGGACATCACCTCTGTGCGCACCGCTCGGCCCGCCGGCG
>JAJFUJ010000007.1 GCA_021372475.1 Chloroflexota bacterium
AGGGCATCTTTGGCCCGCCCTCCTCGGCCTGCGGCTGGGCCGACGCAGCGGTGATCATCCCCTGGACGGTGTATCTGTGTTACGGCGATGCGCGCATCCTGCAGGCCCAGTACCCCAGCATGAAAAAGCACGTCGATTATATCCATAGCGTGGCCGAGGATGGCGTGCTCTGGAATACCGGTTTTCACTTTGGCGACTGGCTCGCGCTGGATGCTAAAGAGGGCTCTTATCTGGGCGCCACCCCCAACGATCTTTCGGCGACCGCTTTCTATGCCTATTCGGCCGATCTGCTGGCGCGCACGGCCGCTGTATTGGACTACACCTACGATGCCGCGTTCTACCGCGACCTGCACGCGCGCATCAAGGTGGCCTTCCGACGCGAGTTCATCACCCCCTCGGGCAGGCTGGCCGCGCCCACCCAGACGGCGCATGTGCTGGCGCTGATGTTCGAACTGATGGACGAGAAAGACCGCCCGCGCCTGGTAAATACCCTGGTTAAGATGCTTGAACAGAACGCCTGGCATCTCAACACCGGGTTCCTGGGCACCCCCTACCTGTGCCAAGTGCTGAGCGCCAACGGCCGCGCCGATGTGGCCTACAAGCTGCTCCTGCAGACCGATTTCCCATCGTGGCTCTACCAGATCACCAAGGGCGCCACGACCATCTGGGAGCACTGGGACGGCATCAAGCCCGACGGCTCGTTCTGGAGCAAGGATATGAACTCGTTCAACCATTACGCCTACGGCTCGATCGGCGACTGGCTCTACCGCGTGGCTGCCGGCCTGGATACCGCCGAAAGGCAGCCTGGATATAAGCGTAGTTTGATCCATCCGCAGCCCACGCGCGCCCTGACATGGACGGAGGCCTGGCACGAGACGCCCTACGGCATGTTGCAGTGCAGATGGTCGCGCTCCGAGGGGATGATGCAGGTGGATGTGATGGTGCCGGCCAATACTACAGCAGAGCTCATCCTGCCTTATGCTCAAGCAGAAAAGGTAACTGAATCCGGCACACCGACCGCCGGCGCTCAGATCGCCGAAGGGGTCAGGATCGAGCTGGGCTCGGGCACGTACAGCTACCGTTACCCGCTGGCCGATGCCATGCTTCCCGACCTGCCGCCCGACCCACCCAAACGTCCGGGCCCGGCGTGATCGCAGATTGAACAGAGATGGGCGGGTCTAGAACCCGCCCATCGGCAATCAATGTCCTCACGTCATTCCGGCGTACTCAGCCGGAATCCATCCGATACGTCATTCCGGCGCAAGCAGGAGTCTATCCTCCCGTGGGGGCACGCTGCGCGTGCCTATCCCCCTTCTCCCATCATTCCCGCGCAGGCAGGAGTCTATCCGGCATTCTCCTTGTTGGCGCTGCATCCGCGAGGCGAATCATGCGCTGGTCTTGAGTGCGCGGACGCGTCGCTCCTACAAATAATCCAACAAACACCACAATACGTCATTCCCACGCAGGCACGAATGACGATTTTATAATGTTTTTTATTGTATATCAATATGTTGTAATCCATATAATATAGTAAAATCAGGTTCTCTCCTGCACCCAGGCGGGAACCCAGGCTGATGTCTATCCATTGTACGAGCTGTACATATACCATAACCTAAGGGCTACAGAATCAACCGTCAGTAGGGTGCGATGCGTCCGCGAATAATCTCGACCTGGACGGTTCGAGCAGCATCGCGGATGCATCGCCCGCGCGCGTGCAAAACAATTCCCCTCGCCCTACCCTCTCCCGAGGGAGAGGGTGGATGCAGCGCCTACGCGCTAAGGACGCTAAGCCCGAGCGCAGCGAACTACACAATCCCGGCCTCATCCAGCCTACGGCAGATACACCAGGCGGTTATCCAGGTCGCGGCGCAGATTCTGGTGCTCACGCAGGTATTCGAGCAGCACATTCTGCACGTTGGTGCTGATGACCCGCGGGCTGCGCGCCTCGGCCAACTCTTCAGCGCTGATATCCAGAAAAGCCTGGCTGCCGCCGGCCTGGTAGCCCTGCAGTCCCAGCGCATAGACGCGATCATCCTGGATGGGCTGGCCGCCAACGCCGAGCGCGAGCAGCCGTCGTCCGCTTTCGCTGTACTCGGCCCTGACCCCGCCATTCACCTGGTAACACTCGCCCTCGCCGGAACGGTTCTCGGGGCGCATCCAGTGCGCAAACATGCGGCGCAGCGCCGCGCCGCGCACATAGAAGCGCGTCAGCGAATCCGCGTAAGGAAAGCAGGAGAGATACGCGCCCAGGGTAACAATCGGGCCCAGCTCCTCGTGGCGGATGGAACCGGAGCCCAGCAGCATCACGTCGAGTTCGGCGGAATCCGCCAGCGCGTCGGCAAACAGGTTGCCAAGCGAGGTCTCGATGGTGCGCGCCGGGTGGGTATGTTTAACGGCCAGCTTGGTGACAATGCTGTTGTACTTGTCGTCCACCACCTGCTTGTATGACTCGATAAAAGCCTCCAACTGCGCGTCGGGCTCGGCGATGCCCTGCTCGATGGGCACAAGCTGCCAGCGATACTCGGCAATGCTGTTGGTGGCATCGTCAATGGTGATATCAAAACGCCCGATCTGGTCGGTGCCCACACCCGCCTGCGCGATGAGGATATTGTTGACCAGCGCGGGCTGCTCGAGCACGGTGTGCGAGTGCCCGCCGATGATGAGGTCAATCCCCCAGGCAGGATTGAGCATAGCTGCCAGCTCGCAATCTGATTCGTAGCCGATGTGCGTCAGCAGCACCGTCAG
>JAJFUJ010000013.1 GCA_021372475.1 Chloroflexota bacterium
ATACACCGTGCGGCTCATCAACGGCTCCCAGGTGGAGTGTATATACAGGATGCGTCCGCCCAGCATCTTGCGCGTCTTGCGCACCAGCTCGTAAGCCTGCTGGATATCAAAGGTAACGCCGTCAAAATAGACACCATCAAAACCAAATTGCGTCAGCTTGCGTTCGACCATCTCCAGGAATGCGCTGCCCGATGCCATCGAGAAAGTGGGGCTGAAATAGGGTACGACCTGCATCCCCAAGTCATGCGCCGTATCAACAAGATGGTGCAGGGCTGCTGTATCATAAGGAGTGTAGTCATAACTGCAGTAACTGGCATCCTCAGTGAGTTGTTCTTCGGTCGCCAGTTCGATACCTTGGCGAGAGAGTTTGCCGTGCCATATTTGCGTATGCAGCACCAGGATGTTGGCATCTTCAGCGGCTTTAGCAACCATCTCATCCGGAGGATAATGGCCGAATGTCCAAGGTGGATTAACGCCCCAATGCGCAATGCGATCACGGTATGAGCGTTCCCAGTTATACGGCCGCGGGGGCAGCACCGAGACATACATCCGACAGAATTGGCTGCCTTCATAGTGTAAGCGCCAATTGCGGCCCGCCATACCGGATGTATCACGTAACGAGAACCAAGCACAAGGGTATATACCGATTCCGCCGATATCATCCAGCAGCAAAAGATTTCCATTGCGTTGGCCCGAATATTCAGGGGCAAACGCTCCTGCGAATTGTAAATCAAGCTGCGGCATCGAGTAGATTTCCAGCACGCCGTCCGCTCGAATGACCAGCTTGGTGTACCAGGTTGATTGTACAATTTGGTTGAGTACCACGCTTTCATCGTCATGATGTTCGATACTGAGCGTGGTAAAAGGATGACCAAACGTGATGCGCGCGACCAAGCGCTCCTCGTTGATGCGCTGGTAGCAGCTAACAGTGCCCTTTTCTGCAACTTTGTTAAACTCATAGCGCGCTCCGGTGGTCACTACCGTCATACGCTCGGGGGTCTCAAAAACTGATTTGATATTCATCTTTGAATACATGCCCGGTTCTCCCTTTAGGATGTTTTAATTTCACGCATTTCACAGATCTCGTACTCTGCCCCGTGGAAATAAGCCACCCATACGTTCGGTCGAATCTCGACAGGTTCGCTGAGAAAGCGTACACCCTTATCGAGGAGCTGTTTATAAGTCGCTTCAAAATCCTTCACCATAAAACCAATATGGGTCATCCCGAAATCGGCTTGGATGCGGTCGGGCTGCGGCTCGCGGCCGTGCGGATATTGATAATCGAACAGCTCCACCACCGATTCACCCAAGCGCATGTGCACAATACGCACTCTGGTGCCAGGGATACCGATGATACGCGCCATTGGTTCATCAAAGGTTCGGTCAAAGGTCTTCTGCATACCGATCACATCGCCGTAAAATGCGATTGCCTTATCCATATCACGGACGCTTATAGCGGCGTGATCCATGCGTTCGAACATCTTATGCCTCCAAATCAACCAGGATTTTCACCGCTGTTCCCTGACGCATTGCGCCAAAGCCCTGCTCCCATGCTGCGAGCGGGATAATTTGCGTTACCAGTTGGCGCAGTTTGCCAGCAAGCGCAGGTTCCACGGCCAGAGCTTTTTCCCAACTGGAGGGTGGCGAACTGAAACAGGCAAACAAATCGAGTTCCTTATACAGCAGTTGATTCCATAGTACTGGGATCGCCGCTGGGCCCACCAGCCCAATCAACACCATCTGGCCGGTTTTACGCACAATATTAATACCGGAATTGATCGCGGCTGCTGAGCCCGAGCATTCGATCCAGCCATCCACACCATTTCCGTCAGTAACCTGGTTCACGACATCCGCCAGGTTTTCTGAAGTAACATCTACTACACGGGTTGCACCCAGGTTCAGCGCTAGCGGGAAGCGCTGCTCGCAGTCCACGGCCGTCCCGGAGACGATGATATTCCGTACGTCGAGATAGCCGCACAAAATGGTGGACATCAAACCCATCGTAGCGGATCCGGTAATCAAGACGCTGTCGCAATCGCTGATATGTCCGCGCTCCCTCAGGCAGTGGCTGGTGATGGCAAAAGGCTCGGTCACGCCGGCAACCTCCCACGAGACGCCGTCGGGGATACGGTGCGCCCAACGCGCCGGCAGGGTGAGATACTCGGCAAAAGCACCGTTGTATTTGCTGCCCAAAGCCAGCTTACTATCGCAGATATGGGGTTTGCCAGCCAGGCACAAACGGCACTTGCCGCAGGCGCCGGTATGCAGCTCGCCCACGACCCGCTCGCCCTCCTTCCATTGCGCGGCAGCCTTGGCGCCCACTTTGACGATAGTTCCGCAGTACTCGTGCCCCATAATTACCGGCGGCGTATTGGGGTATTCGTCAGCTTCGATATGCAGGTCCGTCCCACAAATACCGCAGTATTTGATTTTAATCAGCAGCTCATCATCTTCAGGTTGGCGAACCGGCATCTCGCGGATGCCAACATTGCCCTTACCCGCAGCATACTTGACTAATGCGCGCATGAAACGCTCCTATAATGTTATTCCAAACTGTGCGCCCACTTGGATCAATTCACGATAAAGGCCCGGGTCGATCGGTATTCCCTGAGCGCGACGCAATTCGCGCTTCTCCCCTTCAACCTGGCCGGGATAGTACACCTTGGTAAAGCCCTGCGCCGGCGGAATTGCATTCAACTCGCCTATCATCGCTGCAAGGTTAGCCTTGAATACTTCAACCGGCATCAGCTTGCTTATATCCCAAACAGCGATGAAATGACCTAATTTGCGCGGCTGCTCCATCTCTGTGTACATCTTGTTGATATGCGGCCCCCATGGCATGCCTGCCAACAGGCTACAAAAAATATCGATCACCATTGCCAAGCCTGAGCCTTTGGGTCCGGCTATCGGATGCAGCCCTGCGATGGCATTCGGGTCGGTGGTGGGGTTGCCTTCTGCATCAAATCCCCAGTCGGGCGGAATCGATTTACCCTCTGTTTTAGCGAGAGTGATTTTGCCGTATGGAATCGAGGTGGTCGCCATATCCAGTATCAAAGGGATACCTTCGGTTGGGAAGCCAATCGCGATCGGGTTGGTGCCAAAGAACGGCTTACGCCCACCAAACGGGATCAGGAAGGCATCGGTAGCCGTCATCATCATCGCCACAAAGCCCTGCTCGACCATATGCTTGATGTAGTAGCCCGTCATCCCAAAATGGCTGGAGTTCTTAACAATGACGGAGCTGCTGCCCGTCTCACGAGCCATGCGCATCGCCTCGGTGCAGGCGGCAAAAGTCACCACATGCCCCAGGCCATCATCGCCGTCCATCACACCCATCCCCGGAGCAACCTGCTCGAAGTTCAAGCGCGGATGGGTTTTGATTGAACCGTTAGCCAACCGTCTGATATAGTGCGCCAGGCGCACGACGCCATGGGTATCGATGCCTGATAGATTGGCTGTCACCAAGCATTCGGCCACAATAGCGGCATCCTGTGCAGGCACATCAGCGCAAACGAGCACATTCTGAACAAACGATTGCAGCCTGTCCCAGGCGATGGCCTGAGACATTGCAGATTGGCTTGTTGTATTGCTCATCTCATTACCCCATATACTGTCCGCCGTTGACGTCGATCACCAATCCGGTAAGGTAATCGGCCAGCGGCGAAGCTAGGAAGAGGACCACGCGCGCTACGTCAAGAGGTTCTCCCAGCCGCCTAAGCGGTATGGCGTTGATGTATGCGTCTTCGTGTCCGTCAATTTGCTTGTGCACTAGCTCGGTGGGGATAATGCCCGGCGCGACCGCGTTGGCGGTGACACTATATGGGCCGCCAAGTCTGGCGAGCGTCTTGGTTAGACCAATCAGTCCGGCCTTGGACGCCGCATAGTGTGCGCCGGCCTCGATGCCGCCTACCCGAGCTGCCAGGGAAGCAAAGTTAATGATACGTCCATAATGGCGTTCTTTCATCCCCTCAAATAGCGCGCGAGTCAAAAGGAACGTACCACGCAGGTTGACATCCATCAGCATATCCCATTGCTCAACGGGAATCTCTTGCAATCCCGGCCGATATGAAATGATGCCCGCGCAGTTGACCAGGATATCCACCCTCCCCAACGCCTGCTCGACATGGTTGGCCGTGCGGGTAATGTCCTCAGGATCGCCCAGGTCGCAGCGGAAAGCCAACCCTTCGCCAAGTAAACCGACGGTTTCCTGTGCGCCGGCAAGGTTGATATCGATAATGGCCACCCGAGCTCCAGCCTGATGCAGCAGCAGGGCACAGGCGCGTCCTATGCCTGAGGCGCCTCCGGTAACGAGGGCTATTCTATCCTGCAGATCAATCGTAAGCATCTATCATACCCCTTGTGACTCATAGTTTGAGCATTACCAAGCCTAAAATACCCTTATCGAATAGAAGAGTCAAGAAGCGGGTAATCCATGCCGCCAACTTGATGAAATAACCGATTCGTGTCATAGTGCCAAGCAAATCAGGTACTTTAAGGATGAGGTCGAGAGCTATCCATGCTGTCATTTTTTGCAGGTTATGAAGGGCATGCTCTGCTGGCTGGCATCGGCATAGCGCTGGTAGAGGTTGCCCAAGGATATATCCGTCAGTATCTATTAGCGAACAAGATACAGGTTCGCCGCAGTCTGCATCTTGCTAAATACAGAAATCTCTTCAAGTTGGTGCTCGAGCTTGTATGGTCGTTAGGAGCTCCTGTGCTGGCGCTATACCTGGGGTTTTTCTCGACCCAGAATATCGGCATCCCTCTGCCGGATTGGCGCTTGGCGCTGCCCTGGATTGCTGTTACCTTGGCAGCAGCCTTGGTATGGATAAGCTGGCTATGGGGCAGACATTGGGTGCGCCATCCGGAAGAACGACCCGATTTACATCAAGCGGAACAAACCTTGAGCATTTCGGGCGTGTTGGCGCACGTATTAAGCCAGGAGGGATATTCCGCCAGCGCGCGTGCGGCGCTCATCCCGCTTTGCGGGACATACTGGGGTATCTGGGCAGGCATTGCAGCCAAAATCGGAATCTCGTTGCTGATGCCAGCCATCAGGGCTGATTTTAGCTTGCCAGGGAAGCGTGACCTCGTGCTGCTGGATTGGGCCAGCGATTTAGTGTGTGGTGCTCTGTTTGTGCTGACGGGCAGTATCATCATAACCGGTAGCGCACGCCTGGTATTGAGGGGCATGGCGCTGGCGCTTGCCCGCTGGCTGCCGAGTAAAGCTGGATCAGTGAATAATCAAGGAAAGGACAATTAGCACAATAAACATCGCTGCGGCAGTGATGCCGAGTTGCTTGAGGTCGCCAAGCACGTAAGCATATTGTGCGTTGGTATCCACGGCCGGAGGAGTAGCTTTTTTTGTGGAGATAGAAGGCCCGGCGGCAGCTTTGGGGGTTGGTGTTGACGGCTTTGCCGATGCGGTCTGAGCCGTCGGACGAGACTGCGACGCCTGGGCTGATCCGGTTCGCACCGCACCAGAAGCTGGAACCCGGTTTACTTTACGTTTTTGAGCTGCAGAACGTCCTCTTTTAGCCATATGAAATCCCCGCACGAGTTTTACACTATTATAGTGCTCGCGTTTTGAATGTCAAAGCCCCTTGCCGGCAGTGCGCAGGTTATTCAGGCTGGCATCCCCTGGCAAGGCTGTCAATTAGCCCGCGCATATACCCCACGGCAAACAGGCGCCCCATCGTGGTGTAACCAGCAGAGCCGCTAGTATCGCCTTCCATCGTCGGCATATGGTCAGGGCGCATAGGCCCATCAAAACCAACCTCGAGGTAGGTCTTCATGGCCTGCACCATATCGGTATTCCCTTCTTGATCATGGAACAACTCGTGAAAA
>JAJFUJ010000015.1 GCA_021372475.1 Chloroflexota bacterium
GCGCCTGAGCGCCGCCTACTGGCAGGCATTGGCCGAACCCTTCCGCCGTTATGTGCTGCAGATGGCCAATCCTGCCGCGCGCGCCGAGGTGCAATCCGGATGGATCACCCTCTGCTCGCAGACTGCCTTTCACCTGTTCGAGACAACCATTGCCCAAATCGGCGATGATGCCGAAGCGCTCAGGGAACGTGTCCTTTATACGGATAAATGCCGCAACCTGTTGGATAAAATTGTACAGGAAAGGAGTATGTGATGACCGAAACCGAACGTATCCCGTCTCCGCAAGTCGCTCAGTACTGTGAGCGGCTGCAGGCGCTCAGCACTGCAGACCGCGCCCGCCTCAAGCGCAAGGCGGGCAGCCCGCTGGCCGAGGCCGGCGATACCCTCGGGCTCTTTTACCGCCTGCTGCCCTACGGCATCAGCCCGATGCAGGAAGAGCTCTGGTATCTGGCGGCCACGCTCTACCCGCTGGCCGAAGGCGGTGGCTCGGGCGACCTGGGGCTCACGCTGCGGCGCGCCCGCACCAGCGCCAACGCCAAGGGACTCGACCGCCGCATGGCTACCCTGCTGGATGCCGACAATACCCAACTCCCCTTCCGCCTGCGCCAGACCCTGCGCTATCTGCAATCCAGCCGCATCAGGGTCAACTGGCCCGGCCTGCTCGACGACCTGCTCTATTGGAGTCATCCTGACCGCCTGGTCCAAAGGCGCTGGGCCAGGAACTATTACCACACGGACCAACCATTTACGAAAGGAACCAACTAATGCTTATCCAAATCCATCTGCTGCAAAACTATGCCCCGTCTAACCTAAACCGCGACGACACCGGCTCCCCCAAAGACGCCATTTTTGGCGGAACTCGCCGCGGCCGCATCTCTTCGCAGTGCCTCAAGCGCAGCATCCGCCGCTCCGAGGCCTTTAGCCAGGCCTTTAGGGATGACGGCCTGCTGGGCACCCGCACTCTCAAGCTGCCGGAACTCGTGCGCCAGGAACTCGTTGCTCTGGGCGCCGAGCCGCAGGCCGTCGCTGCCATCGTGGCCCGCGTGCCCGAGATTGGCCGTGAATCCGCCAAGAAAAAGTCACAGGAAGAGGATGCTGAAGGCGAGGAGGAGGTCGAGGAGACCGTCACCAAGCAGCTTGTATTTATCGGCAAAAGCGAATTGCGTCCGCTGGCGGAGAAGCTGCTCGCCATCTACCGTGAAGATGGTACCAAGTGGCCCAAGGCGAAAATCGACGAGATCACTAAAAGGCTAGGAGCCAGTGTGCCGTGCTCCGTCGATATCGCTCTCTTTGGCCGGATGACCACCTCTGCTGCCTTTGAGGATGTGCAGGCTGCCTGCCAGGTGGCGCACGCCCTCACGACCCATACCATCACCCAGGAGTTCGACTACTATACTGCCGTGGACGACCTGTCCACCGAGCCAGGCGCCCCGATGATCGGCGATATCGAGTTCAACTCGGCCACCTACTATAAATACATCAACCTGCACTGGGAGCAACTCGTGCACAATCTTGGGGGCGATGCTGCCGTGGCCCGCCGTGCCGTATTGGCTTTGCTGCAAGCCGCTGCGACAGCGCAGCCCTCCGGCAAGCAAAATACCTTCGCCGCCCAATCCCTGCCGGATTACATCCTGGTCGAGGTGCGCCCGACCAATCTGCCCGTCAGTTACGCCAACGCGTTTATCAAGCCCGTGCGCTCCGCCGGCAACCTGCTGGAGGTCTCGGCCGAGCAGCTCAACGGCTATATCGGCCGCGTTACGGCTGCCTACAGTTTGCCCGGAGTGCGCGCGCAGCTCTCGTTGCTGGATAGCGAGCCGCTGCCCGGCGCCGAGGTGCTGCCTTCTCTCGAGGCTCTGGGCGGCTGGCTGGCCGCGCATCTGCCGGAGCACTGAGATGGTTAACACGCTTTTTCTGCGCCTGGAAGGGCCGCTCCAATCATGGGGGGAGCGCGCCCGCTGGAGTGAACGCGATACCGCGGCTGAGCCGACTAAATCGGGCGTTGTCGGCCTGCTCGGCTGCGCCCTCGGCATTGCCGACGACCAGCCGCTCGCGGAGCTCAACCGCAGCCTGAGTATGGGCTGTCGCTGCGACCGAGCCGGCTCCCACCTGCGCGATTACCATACCGTCGTCGGCGGGGTGCTGACCGCGGAGGGCAAAACCAAGGTGACCCAGAGCACCGGCAAGGTCGAGACCGTCGTCTCGCTTCGCTACTATCTGTGCGACGCCTCTTTTCTGGTTGCGCTGCGGAGCAGCTCGGATGAGCTGCTCGAGCGCCTCGCTCACGCGCTGCAGGCGCCCGTCTGGCCGCTTTACCTGGGGCGCAAGAGCTGTGTGCCTGCCCTGCCGGTCTATGCCGGTTTGGGCGCATATGCCAGCCTTGATGAAGCGCTCGCTGCGCCGCCTCTCGTCCTGCGCCCTGGCGAAGCGGGTGCAGAGCGGCGCGGCGTCGTCGAATCGGTTTGGGGGCAGGGCAGCCGCCGTCAGGACAACCTGCGCTCGCGCGCGCTGCGCCTCTACGACTCGCGCTACACCCGCGATATCCTGGTTGCGCCTCAGTCATATGAGGAGGTGGAGGATGATATACCTCTCACGCCTGTGTTTGAATGATACCCGCGTATGCCTGCACTGGATCGATAATACGTACCGCATCCACCAGCGCCTGGCGATGGCCTGCGAGCACGACCCGCGCACGCTCTTCCGCCTGGAAGAGTACGCCGGGCGGCGCCAGCTTATCGTACAGGGGCTGGTAGAGCCCGATTGGCCCGCAGCCTTCGCCAGTTTTCATGTGCTGGCTGGCGAACCGCAGTGCAAAATGTTGCAGCTTCATCTCGTCGCCGGTCAATGCTGCCGCTTTCGCCTGCTGGCCAATCCTACGGTCAAGCGCGCAGGCAAGCGCCTCGGCTTGCTGCGCGAGCAGGACCAGCGCGCCTGGCTGGAGCGTAAGCTCAATGCCGTTGGCGCTGAGGCTTTGGATTACATCGTTATCCCCAAGGGATTTCAGCTCGCTTATAAAAGCGATAAGGAAAAGCAAAAGCATCTCGCGGTGCTGTACGAAGGCGTGCTGCGCACGCTCGATCCTGAACTTCTGACCGCGGCGCTCGAACAGGGCATCGGCGCCGCCAAGGGGTTCGGTTTCGGGCTGCTTTCGCTGGCGCCGGCCGCAGCCTAACTTTGTGGCAGCCGGGCAGCCCTCTGCTGCAGAGCAGCAGAATATACCTTAACAATTTAGTCTCGTTTAAATCCAATCTACAAGTTTGGAGGTGACTTATGGCGCTGGATCTACACACCCTGCCAAAACTGCGCGATGGCCTGAGTTACCTGTACGTTGAGCATGCCCGCATCGAACAGGATGCTCTCAGCATCGCTATCTGGAAAAAGGACGGCACTATCCAGGTGCCGGCGGCATCGCTCGGGGTGCTCATGCTTGGTCCCGGCACCACTATCACGCACGCCGCTGTGCGCGCCCTGGCCGATAACGGCTGCAGCCTCGTCTGGTGCGGCGAGGACGGCATCCGCTGTTATGCCCAGGGCGGTGGCGAAACCCGCAAAGCCTATCGTCTGCTGCAGCAGGCTGCTGCCCTTTGTTCTCCTACCGAACGCCTAGAGGTCGTTTGGCGGATGTATGACGCGCGTTTCGGCTACCGACTCAATCGCCAGACCAGCCTGGAGACGATTCGCGGGATGGAGGGCGCTCGGGTGCGCGAATGTTATGCCGAAGCTGCCCGCGAGTACTGCCTCGCCTGGCAAGGCCGCAAATACGACCGCGCCGATTGGAAATCCGCCGATCCGTTAAATCGGGCGCTTTCAGCAGCCAATGCCTGCCTGAACGGAGTCTGCCACACTGCCATTGTTTCCGGCGGCTATTCCACTGCGCTTGGCTTTATGCATACTGGCAAGCAGCTTTCCTTTGTGTATGATATCGCTGACCTGTATAAAGCAGAATTGACGATCCCGCTCGCTTTTCGCATCGTGGCCGAATCACCGTTGGGGGTGGATAGCCGGGTGCGCAGCGCTTGCCGCGAGACGTTTACCGAGGCCAGGCTGCTCAAGCGCATCCTGCCCGATATCGACCGGCTGCTCGGGATTGGCCAGGATGAAACGCAGTACGAACAGCTTGATACCGACGCTAGCATTCCGACGGCATTGTGGAGCGAGCTGTTTGGGCTGAGTTCGGAGGTGGCCAATGATCGTAATCCTGCTTGAGCGCGCTTCGCCCAGCGTTCGCGGCGAGTTGAGTCGTTGGCTGGTAGAGCCGCAGACCGGCGTTTTCGTCGGCAATGTCTCGGCAATGGTACGGGATAAGCTGTGGGAATTGACTTGCGCTCGCCTGAGGCGCGCGGAAAAGAGCCGGGGCGGAGCGCTGCTTATATGGAACACCAACAACGAACAGGGTTTTGGAGTACGCTCCTACGGCTGCACCAATCGCGAGGTTATCGATTTTGATGGCTTGAGCTTGATACTGCGTCCGCGTGGCGAACCGAGCAGCGCTTCGCCACCTGCGGAAGTGCAGGAGCAAGCCAACATGTAGTGCAATAACAGTTGCAAAATATAGTGCAGTTGCATCAACCCTTACGAAGGGTATTCCCCACACGCGTGGGGGTGAACCGAGGCTCTGATGGCCGATCTGGGGATATGGTATGTATTCCCCACACGCGTGGGGGTGAACCGAATACGCATTACGCAATCACCGCGTCGGGTTCGTATTCCCCACACGCGTGGGGGTGAACCGGCGCTACGCGCCCCAACCGTAGAGGTTTGAAAGTATTCCCCACACGCGTGGGGGTGAACCGGACGCGCGCGGCGGTGTCGATTTTCGCGCGAGCGTATTCCCCACACGCGTGGGGGTGAACC
>JAJFUJ010000032.1 GCA_021372475.1 Chloroflexota bacterium
GGCTGCTGCGCGTTCATCATGCGCGTCGCCCAGGGCCCCAGGTAGTTATGCCCGATGAACAATCCCTCCTGGTGCTCGAAATCGCTGAACACAAAGTATGGATGATAACTGGCCGAGCCATCATAAATATCATCAATGCGATAGCCGGGCATGCCGACCAGCGAACTAAACGTACGCCCTAGATTACGATATGGCGGTTCAACACGCATCTCGTTAGTGCCAGCATCCGCGCCCCCGCCTTGCCAGTAGCAAATGCTCAACCGATCGATCCACTGCGGCGGCAAGCGCAGTTGCTGCAAGCTGATCATACTAAGCGGCAGCTCGCTGGTCGTAAGGTTGGTTACACAGTATTCTTTGCGAATCATGCCCATTTCTGTACGGGGGGTGCTGGCAAACACATCATAACGCAGAGCAATTTGGCATCTATCGTCAGCCAGCGTCAGTTCAAAACGAATCCCCGTAGCAATCCCGGGCGATGTCTTGGGCGTGGGCAATACACTCACTTTATGCTCAATCAGGTGATAACCGCCCGTTAATCCCGAATACTCCCGATTACCCAATGTAAAGTAGAACTCATCCGAATCAGCGCCCTCGACCAGATTGCTGCCGGTACGTTTATTCACCAAACCGATACAACGCAATATGCCGTCCTGAAGCTGCAAACGCTGTTCGACTAAAGTGGTGCCGAACGACCAGATGAGGTGGTCCGCATCCAAGTCGAGATAAGCATCCCCGATTGTCAAGAGCCGTGCTGCCATTATCTGCCTCTTTCTGATGATTTACTTCAAGCATAAGTATTATTCTATCTTGTCATGTGGACGGTCACAAGCGCGGGGAAAGCATCTTGGCTTATATTGACCGCGAGCATATCTTGCGCTATTGTCCACTAGATTGCCGAGACTAAAGGAGAGCGATGCAATACACCTTCCGCAGCCCGGATTGGGATACTTACCGTATGGATTACAAGCAGCCGTTCGCTGTACTGGAACCAATTGAAAGCGAAATTGCCGTAGTGGGGAGCGTCCTCGCTCAACTGGTCGAAATCGGCATGCTGCCACACGCCCACTACGACGAGTCGCACTTTATGGCCTTTCGCAGTTTTGTGGCAGAGCAGTTCGAGATACCCTGGACTGCGATTACGCCGCGTATGCAGCGTCTGCTCTGGGCAATTAATGCTATAATCCAACCCCAGAATATGATTGCAGCCGGGGTCTTTTGCGGCAACACCTTTATCTCCAACGCGGGCGCAGGTGTCGGGCCGGGCGCGGTTTATACGGCTCGCAACCTGATTGGTGTTGAAATAAAGCCAGCGGAGGCTCAACGTGCTGAGCGCAACACACGTAGAATCGATTCCAGCGGCGTCGCCCGTGTGGTGGCCGAGGATGCCGTTAAGGTAGTGGCAGAGTTCCCTGAGTCAATCAGCTTGCTTTACCTGGATGCCGACGGCACCGACTCGCGCGGTAAAGGGATTTATCTGGACATCCTGCAAGCCGGCCTGGACCGCATGCCCGCCGGATCGATTGTCCTGGCGCATAATAGCGTCAATTGCGCCGAAAAGCTCTCACACTATTTGGATTATGTGCGCGACAGTGCTAACTTGAGAGCCAGCCTGAACGTTATTTTCGATGTTGAAGGGTTGGAAGTCTCGGTAAAATAGTAACAATTTGTACAGATCGGAGGGGACAACGCATGACAGAAAAAAAGTCAGAGATGGCCAGCAGTCTGCAAGGCAGTATGAAAGCTGTCAGCAAAAGCGCTACTCATGGCGAACCTAAAATAGGTGTGGCTGAGTTTATGGCGATCGCTAAACGCTTCGGGTTTAGCCAGGATGCACTCGAGAAAATACGCGCCATTGCTAGTCAGGATGACCTCGGCGAAGGGCCTTTCCTGGCCAACTATTATTCTGGGTTGCCCGAAACCTGCGTCCAGGCGTTCGAGCATTCAGCGCGGGAGCTATTTGGCGTCAAGTATGCGCTGGCGGTCAGTTCAGGGACGGCATCACTGCACTGCGCCTTCATTGCTGCCGGTGTTGGCCCGGGACGGGAGGTAATCTGCCCCGCGATTGGATTTTATGCTACCGCAGCGGCTGTGGTGCAGTCAAACGGTATCCCGGTCTTCTGTGATGTGGATGAATCATTGGGGATGGACCCCACTAAACTCGAAAAGCTCATCACCCCGCGCACGGTAGCAATCGCCCCAACCCATGTGATGGGCAGCGTAGCCAACCTGGAGCCGATCATGGCCATCGCAAAGAAGCATGGTCTCAAAGTTATTGAGGACTGCGCCCAATCATGCGGAGCAACTTACCGCGGCAAGCTGGTGGGAACCATCGGCGATATCGGCTGCTTTAGCATCTCCGCCTATAAAATTGTGGGCGGCGGTGAGGCGGGATTACTCATAACGAATGACGATACGTTGTGGGCACGCGCCAATCAACAAGCCGAATGTGGCGGCCTTTGGCGGCCGGTGCGTTTCGCACCCCCGCGCTGGGACGGCGAGCTCTTCAATGGCACCAACTACCGCCTTTCCGAGCTGGAAGCTGCCGTGGATACCGTGCAGATGGGCAAAGTTCTCGCAATTCAACAGCGCTTCAATCACGTCAAGCAACGCATACTGCGTAAGCTGGATACCTTCCAGGGGATTACCCCCCAAAAGTTGAATGATGCCACAGGCGAGGTGGGTTATCTGCTGCGCTTTTATCCGCCAAACGGAGACTTGGCGCGCCTGATCGTACAAGACTTGAAAGCACGGGGGATCAATGCCAACTGCCGTCCGGCTGATGCTCCGCCCGATTGGCACCTTTCCGCCTATATGTACCCAGTCACCGAGATGCGCGGTCCGACAGAGGATAACTGCCCCTTCCGCTGCCCGATCTACCTGGAGCGCGGCGGTAAAGCACATTATGCTGCCAGCGACTGCCCCATATCGGTGGATCTATACGAACGACTCGTATCAATCTCGTTGAACCAGTGGTATAGCGATGAGGACTGCGACAATCTGGGAGCAGTCCTCAACCAAGTACTGGGCATCCACTGTAAACAAGACGATACTGCCCCCAACTGGTTGTGAACTAGAACAGCCGCTCAATTGAGCGGCTGTTCTTTAGCCATGCCTATATAATAGGAGTCAGCCATAAATGGCTGTCAGGCGATTGGCCAGAAACCACCTGGAAAAACGCTTGCTGCAACTTGGCTGTCAGGGGACCGCGGCGCCCTTCTCCCACCTTGATGTGGTCCACTGACCTGATGGGGGTGAGTTCAGCCGCGGTGCCAGCGAAGAATAGTTCATCAGCCATATAGAGCTGCTCACGCGGGATAACGGTTTCCTGCGCTGTGATACCCAAATCGCGCGCCAGGGTGAGCACGCTGGCACGGGTGATGCCGGGCAGCACAGAGTTAGCGAGCGGCGGGGAAAATAACACACCGTCCTTGACGAGAAAGATATTTTCACCGCTGCCCTCGGCTACATTGCCGAACACATCGAGGGCGATTCCTTCCGCATATCCGTTTTCAACTGCCTCCATCTTGATGAGCTGCGAGCTTAAATAGTTGCCTGCCGCCTTGGCCCCGGCGGGGAAGGTATCGGGCGCAGCTCGCCGCCAGGATGAAACCCCCACGTCAACACCCTGCTCCAGGGCGTCGGCGCCCAGATATGCGCCCCACGGCCAGGTTGCAATGGCCAACTGCATAGGGCAGGTGCGTGGTTCAACTCCGAGCTGCCCATAACCGCGGAATGCCAGCGGACGAATATAGCAGCTCCTGAGCTTGTTCTGTTTTATAGTATCAACGATAGCCTGCGATACCTGAGCCTGGGTGTATTTCAGCTCCATACGGTACACCTTGCAGGAGTTAAAAAGGCGTTTGACGTGCTCGGGTAGACAAAAGACCGCCGAGCCCGCCTTTGTTTCGTAACAACGAATTCCCTCGAAAACGCTCGACCCATAATGCAGCGCGTGGGATAACACATGAACTTGAGCTTTCTCCCAAGGCACAAACTCGCCATCAAGCCAGATCACATCCGCATGAAAACCCATTTTTAGTTCTCCTATATGAGTGTGGTTAGAGATATTTTATTGCTATATTATCCCGGCTACGAGATTGCCCATCTCAGATGTGCCGCACACTCGCATACCGGGCGAAGCCAAGTCGGACGTCCGATACCCTTCTGCCAGAGCCTGATCCACAGCCGCTTCGACAGCGGCAGCCTCTGTCTCCAGGTTTAATGAATAACGCAAGAGCAAGGCGCTCGAAAGGATGGCGGCCAGCGGATTGGCGATTCCCTTGCCCGCAATATCGGGCGCTGAGCCGTGAATGGGCTCATACAGGCCGCGTGTACCCTCTCCCAGTGAAGCAGAGGGCAGCATGCCCATCGAGCCGGCAAGCATGGACGCTTCGTCGGTCAGGATGTCGCCAAACATGTTCTCCGTCACAATCACGTCAAAGCTGGCAGGCCGCCGAATGAGGTGCATGGCGCATGAATCAACCAGTAAATGCTCAAACTGCACATCCGGATATTGGGCAGCCATCTGGCTAGCCGTTTCACGCCACAAGCGCGAACACTCGAGCACATTGGCTTTATCCACCGAAGTGACATGCCTGCGGCGCTTGCGCGCCAGCTCGAAGGCAACGCGCAGTACGCGTTCGATTTCGTGAGTCGTGTAGGTCATCGTATCGTAAGCGCTCTTGCCGTCATCCGTGCGGCCGCGCGCGCCAAAGTAAATGCCGCCTGTCAACTCGCGGACTACCACCAGGTCTGTGCCGGCAAGTACTTCCGGTTTGATGGTCGAAGCATCAACCAGCAAAGGGTTCAGGCGTACAGGGCGCAGATTAGCGTATAAGCCCAGCCCCTTACGTAAGCCCAGCAATCCTTGCTCTGGCCGAACAGGTTTCGTTGGGTCATCCCACTTGGGGCCACCCACCGCGCCAAAGAGAACCGCATCCGATTTGCGGCATAGTGCCAGGGTATCTTCGGGCAAGGGTACGCCGAACGCATCGATTGCAGCGCCCCCAACCAGCGCACTGGTGAACATGAACTGGTGGCCAAACCGTTCAGCAACAGCCTCAAGCACTTTTTTAGCCTCGCCAGTCACATCTTCGCCGATTCCATCTCCGGGTAAAACTGCAATCTTTGCGTGCATTACAGCGCCTTTCCTAAGGTTGTATCCCAGCCCGTGAGCGCGGGTAGGAGCCAAACAAACGCAATAAAGTGGTCATCTCGCTTAAATGGTCCAAGGCGCGTTGATAACGCGCTTCGCCCGGATGCCCCGAAAAATCAATATAGAAGATATACTCCCAAGGCACTCCCCGCAGAGGACGCGACTCGATCTTGCACAGGTCGATATCGCGCAGCGCAAAAGCGCTCAAGCAGCGAAACAACAGGCCGGGTTCGTTCTTGCCCGCGAAGGCGATGGAAGTTTTGCATTCAGAGGGCGCGGGCAGTTCGCTGATGGCCAGCGGAGTGCGCGCCAGGTTAAGGAAACGCGTATAATTCTGGGGATCATCCTCCATATTGCGCTGCAGCACGGCCATGCCGTACATACTGGCCGCATGCTCGCTCGCAAGCGCCGCTGTATCGCGCGTTCCCTCATCGCGCAGTTGGCGCACTGAACCAGCGGTATCTTGTGTGGCGATGATTTGAATACGGCTGCCTAATGCCCGCAGCGAATGCTCGCACTGGGCCAGCGCTTGCGGATGTGAAATAATGCGGCGGATAGCGCTTAACTGTACCCCGGGATTTACAATCAGGCAGTGTGATACGCGCAGACTAAATTCCCCCACGATCGAGAGCTGGTGTTGCAGCAGTAAATCATAGTTGCGGTGTATGCTGCCCGCCAATGAGTTCTCTACCGGCACTATTGCGCGGTCAAGTTCACCCTTTTCGACGGCATCAAACACCTCGTCAAAGGTGGGATAAGGCACTGTCTCAATACCAGAGCCTAACAGTGCCAAAGCCGCAGCTTCGCTGTAGGCTCCAGGTTCCCCTTGAAATGCCGCCTTGAGCACCATCTCAGCCCTTCTCCGCCAACTTATGCTTCGTGTAGGGCACAAGGCCGCCCGCCGCGATGAGCTCCAGCATAAACGGCGGGAAAGGGGTCGCTTGATAAACCTTGCCTGTGCTGGTGTTGCGGATAGTGCCTTGCGCCAGGTTCACCTCAAGCGTTTGGCTTGCCTCAGTCGCCTCGACTGCGGGAGCACACTCCAGGATGGGCAGCCCGATATTGAGCGCATTGCGGTAAAAGATGCGTGCAAAACTCTTGGCCACTACGCAGGCAATCCCACTGGCCTTAATGGCCAGCGGCGCATGCTCACGCGACGAACCGCAGCCAAAGTTGGCGCCGGCGACAATTATCTCTCCCGGCCGCACACCTTTGGCAAAAGCAGCGTCGATATCCTCCATGCAGTGGCTGGCCAGTTCGGATTCGATTGTTGTATTCAGATAACGCGCGGGGATAATGGCATCTGTATCCACATTATCGCCGTATTTCCAGACTCGCCCGAGTATATTCACCCTTAACTCCTTTAGCGTGCCTAACGCCTCTGACGCCGTTCCAACTCGCGTTGGATAACACTCGCTACCAGACCTGCATCGGCGGCCAGTTCGATGGGCGGATTGCGGTGCAACGCCTCGACCCCCGTCAGCGTTCCCTCGTGATAACCTGTTTTGAACGAGGTGAACTTGAGCCCATTCGCTGTCGAAACAACGACCACTTTATCATGGGATTTGATAATCCCGCGCTTGGCCAGCTTGAACAGCACCGCCAGAGCCACGCCAGTGTGCGGGCAGCAGTACATACCAGTCAAGTCGGCACGCGCCGAGGCATCGGCTAATTCGTTCTCATCGGCCTGCTCAACCAGCCCGTCAAAGCGCTGTATCACCCGCACAGCACGTTCGTAACTGACCGGGTTGCCGATTTGGATGGCGCTGGCCAGCGTGTTCTGCGCCTCGACTGCTTCATAGCGCGAGAAATCGGTTTGAAAACTGCGGTAGAAAGGATTCGCCCTTTCGGCCTGGGCTGCCGTCAAACGCGGCAGCTTGTTGATTAGCCCAAGTTCATACAGCATCAACAGCCCCTTGCCAAGAGCGGTAATGTTGCCCAGGTTGCCAGCCGGCATAATAATCCAATCCGGCACCTGCCAATCGAACTGCTGCACAATTTCGATCCCGACTGTCTTTTGGCCCTCGATGCGCAGTGAATTCATCGAATTAGCCAGGTAGATCGACTTATCTCTGGTGACCTGCTTGACGATCGCCATACAGCCGTCGAAATCCGTATCCAAAGAGAGCACCAGGGCGCCGTTGGCAATCGGCTGGATGAGCTGCGCCGTGGAAACCTTGTTGCGCGGTAAAAACACTATCGCCTGGATACCGGCAGCAGCGCAATAGGCGGCCAGCGCCGCCGAGGTATCGCCCGTCGAGGCGCAGGCAATCGCCTGAATCGGCGTGCCGTTATTCATCATTTGGCGGACAACACTGACCAGCACCGTCATGCCCAGGTCTTTGAACGAACCGGTGTGGCTGTTGCCGCACAACTTAACCCACAGGTCATCCAGTCCAATCTGTTGACCTAGACGCTGCGCCCAGAAAAGGTTCGTATGCCCCTCGTACATCGAGACGATGGA
>JAJFUJ010000204.1 GCA_021372475.1 Chloroflexota bacterium
ATGATGCGGAGAAGGATGGATTCCGGCTGAGCCGTAGGAATGATGCGGAGAAGGATGGATTCCGGCTGAGCCGTAGGGATGACGTAAGCGCTTGCGCCGGAATGACGCTTCCTGTTCCCCAGTGGGCAAGTATCAGGACAGAACCTCTTTTTCAACACCCTCCAGGCAGCAGTGTTTGACTAGCTCGCATAGATGACTATGCTATAGCACTCAGTATAACGTTGGCGGGTACGCGATGCTGACAATTGGAATCGATTTCGGCACAACGAATTGCAGCGCGGCAGTGCTGCGCGGCGGGCGCATCGAGCTCATCCCCCTCGAGGAGGGCAACACGGTGCTTCCCTCGATGCTGTGCATTACACGCGAAGGGGAGATATTGTTCGGGCGCAGCGCTATCCGGCGTTACCTTGAATTGATGCGTCATTCGCCCATCCACTACAAATTCACCGACTTGCGCGCGCTTACCAGCGCCTACCAGCGCGAGATCGCCAGCGAAGAGGTCATCAGTTCCGAAAACAACGCCGTATTTGTTTCGGCGGATTCTGTAGACGATAACAACGTCCCCGCCAGGCTGTTTCAATCACTCAAAACAGGCTTGCGCGACCTGACGCTCGCGGGCACGATGGTTTATGACAAGTATTATGCCATCGAGGAGCTGATTGCCCTGGTGCTCAGGCATATCCGCGAGCAGGCGGAAGCTTACCTGGGCGAGCCGGTGCGCGCGGCCATCATCGGGCGGCCGGTGACCTATGCGCACGCCAACGCGGTAAACGGCGATGCCGAACATATCGACCGCACCGCTCATGAACGTATGTTGGCAGCAGCGCATCTGGCAGGTCTGGAATACGCCGGAATCGAGTTTGAACCCGTGGCAGCGCTGCGCCATTTGCGCAGTTATATGCCACAGGGGGGCATAGCCCTGGTATTTGATTTCGGCGGCGGCACCCTTGACCTGGCGCTAGCGAACGTGCCCCCCCAGGGCACACCCGAGATCCTGGCTGCCCGTGGCATGCTCATCGGCGGCGATGACTTTGACAGTGCTATCATGCAACATTTTATTTTGCCGCACTTTGGTGCCGATACAACCCTGACGGAAAAGCAATTGCCGTTTCCGCCCACCCTGCTCGATCCGCTTTGCCACTGGCAAACGATACCCATGCTGACGACGCCGCTCAATGCAGCCAGGTTACTCGAGGTGCAGCGCCAGAGCAATAATCCGCAAGCGGTAACGAATCTGATCACCCTGGTGCAGCAGGGCCTCGGGTTCGAGCTATTTCGTGAGATAGAGGCCAGTAAAATCCGCTTGTCTGAAGTAAGTGAGACTGACTTTGACTTCGATGAGCGCGGACTGGTCATTACGGAGCGCTTGACGCGCCGCCGCTTTGTTTCAGCGATCGGCGAGTATCTGGAGCACATCGAGCGCGAGTTGAGGCGTATGCTGCTCTCAACCGGCATTACAGCGGAGCACATCGACCGCGTGTTGATGACAGGCGGCTCGTCGCTGGTGCCGATTGTGCAGATGCTTGTACGGCGTTTGGCAGGCACTGACAAGGTGATGGTGGCCGACCCGTTCTCGAGCATTGCCGCTGGGTTGGCTTATGTCGCCGTTGAGGACGATATGCTGCAGCCTGTAGCCGATGTGATCTCATCGGCTACCGCGCAGCGCCTGGAGGCCGAACGCGTCACGCTGGGAGAGACGGTAGAGTTCGACCGCGGCCAGCAAAAGGTGCGAGGGTTGGTCGTGCGCCGCGCCGACGGCCGCATGCACGACGCGATTCTGGTCATCGAGTTTTGGGATGCCGAAATCGAGGAGTTCGTCAGTACGATGCGCCACGAGACCAAGGTCAGGCGTCTGGCTCCCCGGGAGTAGGCGCCGGTTCTCCTGGTTTTCCCGGCTCGACGGTTCTGGCTACCAGGTAGGCACCCAACAAACCGATGCCGAGTTCGAGCGGCCTGGGCGGATATTGGCTCGGATAACGGGGCAGCACCCGGCGCGGCGACCATTGGGCGAGGTCAAGCTCATCATTCAGGATTTTGCGCCCCAGCGCGATGCCGTAATCTTCAAGGGCCGGCAGGTTGCGCGCATCATCCAGCGCTACCGGTTCGGTCATATCCACCTGAAAGCGCCGGAAATCGAGCTCCCCGAAAAAAGTCTGCACCAGATGCACCTGCTGGTCGGCTGCAGATTGCAGAAAAGCACCTTCGATCGGCTCCACCCACTGCCAGGCGTAATAACGGTCAAAGCGTGGCGTCTTGGCCGGCAAAGGGGAGCGTCCAGTGCCGATGCTGATAAGGGTCGTCTCAGAAGGATTCCACCCCTGGCAAAAGAATGTCTCATAGGCGGCCAGATAGACCGGATTGGCGAACGAACCTACGCCGCCATCCACATAACGCCCGCCCGCCACCGGAAAGTAGGTGGGGACGGCGCAGGAGGCCAGGGCAGCCTGCGCCAGCGGCCAGGCGGCATATTCCGGCTTGTAGGATTTGACCAGGCGGGTGCGGTTCTCGACCAGGTCGAAAACAGGCACGAGCAGCACCGGCGCGTTGGGTTGGGCATTATGCTCGCGCAGCGTGGCGCTGCCGATGTTCTCAACCAGGGCCTGGTAAAGGGGGGCCAGCGGATAGCGATAGCGCGTGAGCGGCCATAGCCGGCTGCGTAGGGTCGGTTTGAAGATGTCGGCACCCAATTGCAGGTACAGCTCGGTCACGCGGTCGGCCGTCATACCAGCGGCCAGCGCTGCTGCGATAATCGCGCCGGTGGATGTGCCCGCCAGCAGTTGAAACAGGCTGCCGGCTGGCACGCCCAACTCGGCCTCGACCAGCGCCAGCGCGCGCGCGGTGATCAAGCCGCGGATGCCCCCTCCGTCAACAGCAAGAGCCACGTATTTGCGCAGCGGTTTCACCCAGCGACCTCCCGGCTCAGCGAATAGCTATGGGTTGATGGTCATCACATCCAACCAGGTATAATCCGTATAAAAAGCGTATGCGTGCCCCCAGGCGGGCACCGCGAGCAGGGCGAAATCGCCGGCGGTATTGGCAAAGCGCTGCACCCGGTAGTTGACCGAGGCTTCCTCCAGCGCAGCCCAGCCAAAGCTGGTGCGGATGGGTTCCTCGCACCAGAGCAGGCCGAAACCGCGCTTAGGCTGCAGAAAGCCCTCCGGCGGGGTAAACACGCAAACCTGCTCGGGTACTGTTTCATCCCACAGGTCGGCGCGGATTTGGAAGGTACTATCTTCATGAGCCAGGTAGACCGCCTTCTCTGGACCGCGCCAAAACATTATCCCGTGCTCATACGGTTGGAATGCCCATTGTTCGTCGGCGGCCGGCGCGGCGGGGCAGCCCAGCTTGGCGTAGCCGCCAGCGGCGCTATAGGCTGCCTGAAGGGCCAGATCCACCTTCACTGCGCAACCTTCCTCGGAATCAGGCATAGGGCTGGGCTTGACCGTCGGTTTAGGGGTGGCCGAGGGCTCGGCCGTCGCTGTAGGTGTCGCCGAAGCGGTCGCAGTGGGGCCTGCAGTCGACGGCGCCTTGGTCTGCGTGCGCGTGGCCGAAGGTGTAGCGCCGGCAGCGGCCGTCAAGGCTTCCGCATCCACTACCACCGTCGCATTAGCGGCCAGCGTTGGGACCTCCACCTGATCAAACAAAAAGCAGCCGCTCAGGCTCAGAAGCAGCCCGAGCGCCAGGGAACTCAC
>JAJFUJ010000038.1 GCA_021372475.1 Chloroflexota bacterium
TGTTGGGGTCGTCGGGGTGATTGCCGCGTTCATTAGCTGTCGGCAACCACTGCGTCTGAGGTAACCCGCTTATTTCGCCAAAAGCGGCATAAGCTGCTACATGGTAATATACGCTGCCGTTAGCTGAATACGCTGCGCCGCGTCGAATCATCTCCTCAATGGCCGGGAACATATCCGGGATCGTCTCAGTGGCACGCGGATATACATCAGGCGAACGCACGTTCAGGTCGCGCAGGTCATCTATAAAGTGGGCTGTCCAGCGATTGCCCAGGCTTAACCAGTCATCGCCCAGCTCGCGCGCTTTACGCAGCACATCATCGTCTATATCTGTCACGTTTTGCACATAGTGCACCGTGTAGCCCTTGTATTCCAGATAGCGTATAAGCGCATCGTACGAAAGGTAGGTAAAGGCGTGCCCCAGATGAGTCGTATCATACGGCGTGATACCACATACATAGATGGATACCTGCCCCGGTACAAGCGGGGTGAACTGCCGCAGCTCGCTAGTAAGCTCGTCACGAAGTAATAGCACGCGTATTGCTCCTACTCAGGTTAGGGAAGTGTTATTGCGTGTGCGCTTGCTGGCGCGCCAGGTTAACAAGGCCAGCAACGCTCCGTGAGTCATCAGGCCGGAGCCGGCGCCCCGCGCACGCGAATCGGACGGCGCTCCCATATTCAGCAGCAGGCCGAAGGCAAAGGCCGTAGCGCCGACGGCTGTACCATAGCCCAGAACACGCTCATAGGCGGATATCTGCGTATGCACCTGGCGCGTCGACATTTTGCCGGCCATCACATCGTTCTCGGCTTCCGTGAGCCGCTGCAGACCAACGGCGGAAGCCGCGCTTTCAGCGCAGCCGAGCACGAGCAGCGTATTGGCCATGCCAGCGTTGGCCGGCTTGCGGCTCGAAGCCAACCCCAGCCCCCACAGCACGCTGAACAAGCCGGATCCCAGGATCGCGCTGAGGGTCGTATGCAGCGGTTTATATTCCGGGGCAACAGGCACCATCAACTTGGCTATCTTGCGTGCGCCATCGATACCTTGCGACAGCAGTGTACGCCAACCCTTGTCGATCTCGTCAGTAATACGCGGCGATATCGAAATACGCCCGCCGACCTGGCTCGTTTGCTCCCCTTCCGCTTCTTCATCATCCGCAAGCAAGAGTTCCTCGCCCGGTAAGTTCCAGGAGCGCAGGGCAAACTTGCCGTTTCCCAACGATACAACCGGTGAACTGGCGCCTTGCGCACGAATTGCCCGCCGCAGAGCGCCGTTCATCGAGTTCCACGGCGTGAGCCCTTGAATCTCTACCAGCCTCTGAGCGACGGCTCGCTGTGTAATCTCACGAAAGTGCAGCGGCGTGCCGGCTTCGGAAAGGACCTGTACGGCTGCTTCTGCAAAGTTCATCGCTGACCTCCTGTAACGGTATAACACTTGTTCGTTCAGGGCAAGATATCGATGCCCGCGGTGCCGGCGACGATATTGCCAACCTGCCAGACCTGTTGATCTTGCGCCCGGCAGGCGTCCATATATGCCTCAGCCTGGTCAGGGCTAAGGCTGATTAACAACCCGCCTGATGTTTCCGGGCAGAACGCCAGCAGGCGCTGCTCATAACTAAAATCACCTGCAAAATTGATAACACCCGTATATGCTTCGGCGTTGTTTGAGGCTGCCGCCGGGAAGAGCAATTCCTCGGCATAGCCCTTAGCACCCGCCATAAAGGGCAGCCCGGCATAAGATATCTGCACCCTGGCGCTGCTCAATGCGGCCATCTCATAGGCATGCCCCAACAAGCTGAATCCGGTCACATCGGTTAAGGCATGAAAGCGTACCTGCTGTAGCATGTGGGCTGCAGCGCGGTTGAGCCGCTTCATCCAGCCGACCGCCTCAGCCAGGTGCGCCGCTGTGGCCAGGCCGGCCTTGGCAGCCGTCACGATAATGCCGTTGCCCAACGGCTTGGTTAACAGCAGCACATCGCCAGGCTGCGCGCCCCCCTTGGTGCCGATGCGCTCAGGATGCACCTGTCCCAGCACACACAAGCCGAACTTGGGTTCGTCATCGTCGATGGTATGCCCGCCGGCAATCACGGCGCCCGCCGCACGCACCTGTTCGGCGCCGCCGCGCAGAATCTCTGCAACCATCGCGTCGGGCAGTGCGCTCGGCAAGGCGGCCAGGTTGAGCGCCATCAGCGGTTCGCCTGCCATCGCGTAGATATCGCTGAGAGCATTGGCAGCCGCGATAGCGCCCCAATCGTAGGGGTCGTCCACCACCGGCGTAAAGAAATCTGCTGTAAGAATCAGAGCCTGGTCGGGGCTGACGCGCCACACGGCGGCATCATCAGGTTGGTCCAGCCCCACCAGCAGGTCGGGGAAATCAGCCTGACGAAACATCCCTTGAAGCTGGCGCGTCACGCGCGCCAGAGCCGCCGGGGCTTTTTTAGAGCCTCAACCAGCCGCTTTAGCTAGCTGCGTCAGGTGGATCACTCCGTCTGCGCCGGCTAGCTGCCGCGGGCTGCATACCTCTGCCATAGTATCCCCTCTAGTGCCTTGATCGCTTCTCATTATAAAGCAGGCAGAAGGTGCGTCAAACACTAAACAAAAAGCGGCCAGATAAACTAGCCGCTCGAGAGGCGACGGTCGGACTTGAACCGACGGTCGGGGTTTTGCAGACCCCTGCCTTAACCACTTGGCTACGTCGCCGCTTAAGACTAAAAGGAGCGGAAGACGGGATTCGAACCCGCGACTCTCTCCTTGGCAAGGAGATGCTCTACCACTGAGCCACTTCCGCCCGCTTGGTGCCGAAGCCCAGACTTGAACTGGGGACGCCTTGATTTTCAGTCAAGTGCTCTACCAACTGAGCTACCTCGGCACTGTCTTCAACAGCAGGAATGATTTTAGCGTAAAGGCCTGGCGTTGTCAAAACGTTGGCCTGCATTTTGTATGCATTGGGTCTTCCTGATATGATGTAATCAACAGGAGCCTATGCAGCCGACGGACGACATAACCATCATTGGGGCGGGATTAGCTGGCAGTGAAGCTGCCTGGCAGGCGGCCTCGCGCGGCGCCCGCGTGGCGCTCTATGAGATGCGCCCCCAAATACCCACGCCCGCACATCGCAGTGCTGACTTGGCTGAATTGGTATGCAGCAATTCGTTCGGATCTAGCCAACCTGAGCGCGCACCGGGCATGCTCAAGTGCGAGCTGCGCATGTTGCATTCGCTCATCCTGCACTGCGCAGAGGAAACCGCTGTGCCGGCCGGCAGCGCACTAGCCGTCGACCGCGAGCGCTTTGCCAAAGCCGTGACGGAGGCTGTCAGCGCGCATCCCAATATTCGCATCATCCGTGAAGAAATACGCGAGCTGCCTCGCGAGGGAATAGTCATCTGTGCCAGTGGCCCGCTGACCTCAGATGCACTGGCCGAAGATATCCGCCGCCTGGTCGGGCAGGAAGCCCTGGCGTTTTACGATGCTATGGCACCCATTGCCGCCTACGACTCGATTGACCGAAGCAAAACCTACCGCGCCACACGCTACGGGCGCGGTGACGCCGATTATATCTGCTGCCCGTTGGATGAAGACCAGTACGCGGCCTTTGTGCGCGAGCTGGTGCATGCCGAACGCCACCCCTTGCGCGATTTTGAGCTCGGCGATAAGCGCTTCTTTGAGGCCTGCCTGCCGGTGGAAGTGCTGGCAGCCCGCGGTCCGCTCGCACTGGCTTACGGGCCGATGCGCCCAAGGGGTTTGCGCGACCCGCACACCGGCCACAATCCGTTTGCCGTGGCCCAGCTCAGGCAGGATAACCTGGCCGGCACGCTCTTCAATCTGGTGGGCTTTCAAACTAACCTGCTCTGGGGCGAACAAAAACGCGTTCTGAGCCTTATCCCCGGCCTGGAGCATGCCGAGTGGGTGCGTTATGGCCAGATGCACCGCAACACTTTTATCAATTCTCCTGAACTGCTCGCGCCCACCCTGCAATGGCGCAACCGCGAGGCGCTCTTTTTCGCCGGCCAAATCACCGGCACGGAAGGGTATATGGGGTCGACCGCTAGTGGATTGATGGCCGGCATCAACGCCGCGCGCCTTTGGCAGGGATTATCGCCTACGGCGCCTCCCGCAACGACTATGCTGGGCGCGCTGCTGACCTACATTAGCGCGTCGCCAGAGCGCCCCTTTCAGCCGATGAAGGCCAACCTAGGGTTGCTGCCGCTGCCTGAGGGAGGGCAAGGCGACCATCACCAGCAGCAGCGCGCACTAGCCGCGCGGGCGGAGGCTGACTTGAGGGTCTGGCTGGGGCGTTACCAGGTGCTGGGTTAAAGGAGTAAGGGATGAAGGAATTGGTGCGGGTAAAAGCCAGGCTAGATTCAGCGCACCAGATGTGGCTGCTAACGTTGGGGCTGCTGCTGGCGGTTATGCTGCTTGGAGGCTGCGCAGCCGGCGGGCCGAATTTCTCGGGCAAAAAGGCACTCGAACACGTCAGGCAGCAGCTCGAATTCGGCCCGCGTCCGGCAGGATCGGAGGCCAACCGGCGCACTTCTGACTATATCGCCAAAATCTTGAAAAGCTACGGCTGGGCAGTAGAGTTCCAGGAGTTTACCCAGGGCGGTGTGCCCATCCGCAACGTGATCGCCACCAAGGGGGAAGGGCCGCTGGTGGTGCTCGGTACGCACTTTGATACCCGCCCCGTGGCGGATTTGGACCCGGTTGACCGCTCGCAGCCCATCCTGGGCGCGAATGATGGCGCCAGCGGCACAGCCGTGCTGCTCGAACTCGCGCGGGTGTTGAGCGCCAAGGCCACCGACCAGGCACAGGTCATGCTGCTTTTTCTGGATGCCGAAGATCGCGGTAACCTCAACGAATGGGATTTCAGCGTGGGCGCGGAATACGCTGCCGCACGCCTGCCTAAGGCGCCCAGCATGGTGATCATCATCGATATGGTGGGCGATGCTGAGCAGAATATCTATTACGAATGGAACTCGTCGCTGGCGCTGCAAGAGCGTATCTGGCATGTGGCGGATACCCTCGGCTATGTAAACTACTTTATCCCGCAGTATAAATACGCCATCACGGATGACCACATCCCGTTTATCAGGCAAGGGTATCAATCTGCATTGATTATCGATTTTGATTATACTTACTGGCATACGACCTATGATACGTTGGATAAGATTAGCGCTGGTAGCCTCCAGCGCGTGGGTGCCACGTTGCAGACGCTGCTCGAAGGGGAGCCGTTCGCGCCGAATCCGGCGGCGCAGTAAGCCGCCACCCGTACGACTAACCCTGAAAGGAGAATCGAATGAAAGTCGCTGAGCGCATCAAGAACCTGCCACCGTATGTGTTCGCCACCGTCGAAAAGCGCATCGCCGCCCAACAGGCCAAAGGGGTGGATGTCATCAGTCTGGGAATCGGCAGCCCCGATCTCAAGCCGCCTCAGTTCATCATCGATGCCCTCAATCAATCGGCCAACCGCGACGATACGCACGGTTATGCCGGATATTACGGCACTCCCGCCTTGCGCAAGGCCATCGCCGGTTATTATGAGCGCCGTTTCGGCGTCACGCTTGACCCGAACACCGAGGCCAGGCCGTTGATTGGCTCAAAAGAAGGGTTGGCCAATATGGCTTTTGCCTTTGTCGACCCCGGCGACCTGGTGCTGGCCAGCGACCCGGGTTACCCTACCTACCGTATGGGCGCCCTGATGGCCGGCGGCGACCATTATGCCATGCCGCTACTAGAAGAAAACGATTATCTGGTGGATTTTAACGGCATCCCGGACGTGGTAGCTGATAAAGCGACCCTGATGTGGCTGAATTATCCCAACAACCCGACGGGCGCCGGTGCACCGATGGATTTTCTCGAGCGCGCGGTGGCCTTTGCCAAAAAGCACGATATCGTCATCTGTTACGATAACCCTTATTGCGACCTGTGCTTTGATGGCTATGTGGCTCCCAGCATCCTGCAGGTCAAAGGCGCTAAGGATGTTACGGTCGAGTTTAACTCGCTCTCCAAGACATACAATATGGCCGGCTGGCGGGTGGGGATGGCTGTGGGTAATGCCGAGGCCATCGACGCCTTAACGACGCTCAAGACCAACATCGATTCCGGCATCTTCCGCCCGCTGCAGGATGCTTCGGTGGCGGCGCTCAACGGCGACCAATCTTGGATCGCCGAGCGCAACTTGATCTACCAGCGCCGGCGCGATATCATTCTCTCATGGCTGCCCAAACTGGGAATGAGTGCCTACATGCCTAAGGGCGCGCTGTATGTGTGGGCCAAGGTGCCCGCCGGACAGGATTGCGAGCAGTACGCCATCGCCATGCTGGAAAAGGCCGGCGTTTGGCTTACCCCCGGCACCGCTTTTGGCGAATACGGCAAGGGCTTCCTGCGCATATCGCTGTGTGTACCTGAGGCTCGGCTCAAAGAGGCGGGTGAAAGGTTGCTGAAGGTTTGAGTCGGATCCTGACATCAGAACGCCGGCTACAATCCGGACGCCAACGCGCATACCTGTTTGCTGCCGATATAGCAGGTAGTCGAAAGCTTTTTAGCGTCCAGCGTTCTCTGGCAGAGCTTGCGCAGCTCGCTGATACCGCCAACCTCGAGGTGGTGGGGCAGGGCATCCAGCATCTGGAGACGGTCAACCCCGCCACCTATATCGGCTCGGGCAAGGTAGATGAACTCGCTCAACTGCAGCGCGAACTGAGTTTCGATGTGCTGGTCTTTGACGACGAGCTCTCGCCCGCTCAACTGCGCAACCTTGAAGAGGCCATCCCGGCCTTGATTCTCGACCGCACCGCGTTGATACTCGATATTTTTGCCCAGCACGCCCGCACGCGTGAGGGCGCACTGCAGGTGGAGCTGGCGCAATATGCCTACCGCCTGCCGCGCCTGACCCGCCAATGGACGCACCTCTCGCGTCAAACGGTGGGCGGTGTGGGCTTGCGCGGCCCCGGTGAAACGCAGTTGGAGGTTGACCGGCGCGAGATAAAACACCGAATGTCACATCTGCGCGAAGAGCTGGAGCAAGTGCGCCAACAGCGTGGCCTGCAGCGCCGTCAGCGCCGGCGCCACGGCCTGCCGGTTATCGCCATTGTGGGCTATACCAACGTCGGCAAATCCACCCTGCTCAACGCCCTGGCGGATGCCGGGGTGCTGGTCGAAGACCGGCTCTTTGCCACGCTTGACCCAACTACCCGCCGCGTGGCGCTGCCCAGCGGTAAAGAGGCGCTCTTTACCGATACGGTTGGCTTTATCCAAAAGCTGCCCACCGAGTTAGTGGCTGCCTTTCGCGCCACACTGGAAGAGGTGCAGGAAGCCGATGTGCTGCTCCTGGTAGCGGATATTACCGACGATAACCTGCTGGCGCAGGTGCGTACGGTGGAAGAGGTGCTCGCGCAGCTCGACGCTGCGGAAAAACCGATTATCCTGGCGCTTAACAAGGTGGATTTAGTGGAGCCGGAGGGCGAGCTGCGCACCGGGAGAACGCGCTTTTTTACCCCGCAAGACGACCTCACGCTGCTACACGAGCGCTACAGTGTGGTCATTCCCATCTCAGCCGAGCAGGGCGTGGGCATTGAAGAGTTGCTGGCAGCGGTGGAGGGCGTGTTGGTGCAGCAGATGGTAGAAGTGGATGTGGTGCTGCCTTACTCTGCTGGCGACCTCCTGAACCTCTGGCACAAACAGGGGGTGGTTGAGTCCGAGATCTACCGCAGCGGGGGCACGCGCGTGCGCGGCAAACTACCGCCATGGCTGGTGGAACAGATACGCGAGGCTGCCAAAGCAGGACGCGATTTGGGATAGTTGGGATAACACTTGGGATAAGCTCTGCCGATTCCCCGGCTAGGGCGCAATCGTATCTTCCTGGATGAATCTACCTTTTGTCGGGCTGTACCAGCGCGTGCTGTGCGGCTGCAACGATCGTCTCCCCTTATTATCTGGTATTCTAGCATCCTCTTTACCTCAAGGTGAAACGAGATTCAATATACTACTCGAGCTTTCCATAGTCATTTGGCTTTAGGGTATTATAATTTCCATTATATTAATTTTCATTGACTGATTCAATAGATACCGTATAAAAACATTTCCGTATGAGCTGATAGGCATAAAATTGCATATTGGATGTCGAATTGGCATTCCGTTAATCCTTATGCTGCTCTTGACGGTAAAGTATCAGCGGGTTAGTATCTATACACTTATGGCTGGGTTTATCTCTATTATACATGGTAACTTGACATAAGGATATACAGATGAACACAGAAACCACTGACCCTCCTCTTCCGTCCGCCTCTTCGGAGCCGCAATTCGCTGCGCTGCTCGCGTGCTGGGGCAAGTTCTCCTCCATAAGCGGGATCTATCATCCGGCGTTATATCACATGCTCGACGCCGGGCACGTGGCGCAGTGCCTGTTGGCTGATGGAACCGACAGCGCCTGGTGCCGCATCGTCGCGCGCTCCTTGAGCGCTGATGCGGGCACCCTCGCTGCCTGGCTGCCCTTCTGGGTCGCCTTGCACGACCTCGGCAAGCTGACCATTCCCTTTCAAGGCGAGCAGCCCGCTCAGGCTGCCCGTCTGCGCGCACTTGGCTTTAAGCTGGACGGCTGGCGTGCGCAAACGTATCCTCACAGCATCTACAGCGCTGCGCTGATTCGTAAGATCGGCCAGGTTCCCCTTCCACAGGATTTGAAAACTGTCCTCACGCATGCTATCGGCGGACATCACGGCCTCTACCCGCGCAGCGAGGACCGCAAACAGGCTGCCAGCGACCTGGCTACTTATGAAGCTTGGGACTCTCGCTGGGATTCCCTGCGGCAGGCAAGTGTTGCGTACCTGGCAAATGTTTTCTGCCCCCTGACTCTGCCGCAGATGCCGGAAATATTCAACATCTCTACTGCGGTGATGACCTTGACCGGCTTTATCATCCTGGTTGACTGGCTGGCGTCCGATGAGACCATTTTCAAGTTTCAGCCCGATGTCACCCCGGATGCCTACCTTGCCATAAGCCGCGCCGCGGCTGCCCACGTGGTCGAAATGCACGGCATCAACCGACCGCCCACCAGCGCCGCGCCGACCGCGTTTAATCAGCTTTTTACTATGCTGCCGCCCCCGCGCCCACTGCAATCGGCCATAGATGATATTCCTCAGGAGCTGCTCACTGGCCCTTGTCTGGCGATCATCGAGGCGCCCACCGGCGAGGGCAAGACGGAGGCTGCATTGGCCCTGGCTCACCGCATCGCCCGTTCTGCCGGCTCGGATGCCTTTTACTATGCCCTGCCTACCACCGCCACCAGCAACCAGATGTATACGCGCGTCTCCGATTACCTCGATAAATGCCTGCATCTGCCGATCGCCGTCAAGCTAGTGCACGGCCAGGCCTGGCTGAAGAAGGACGACTTGTTTACCCGTATAGCGGAAGGTGGCAGTGACTCACCACCACTCGACGACTGGTATGATCATAAAAAGCGTGCGCTCTTGGCGCCTTTCGGCGTCGGCACTATCGACCAGGCCGAACTGGCCGCGCTCAACGTCAAGCATAATGCCCTGCGCATGCTCGGCCTGGCGGGCAAGGTCGTCATCCTCGACGAGGTGCACGCCTACGACGCCTATATGAGCACCATTATTGAGCGCCTGCTCGAATGGTTCGCAGCCGTGGGTAGCTCGGTCATCCTGCTCTCCGCCACCCTGCCCGCTGCCCGGCGGCAGACGCTCTTGCAGGCTTATGCTCCGAATGCGCCACAGAATGCGGTTGCCTCTTACCCCAATATCGATATTGTACCTGCCGGCGCTGCGCAAGCGCAGGCTCGAGCGTCCGGCTATCACGCCGAGCCTGCTGTGATCCAGCCCGAACGCGTTGTGCATCTTGGGCGCCTGACTTTTGGCAATGACATCGAGAGTTCTGCGGCCTGGCTGCTGCAGGCCGTCGCCCAGGGAGGCTGCGCCTGCTGGATCGCCAA
>JAJFUJ010000041.1 GCA_021372475.1 Chloroflexota bacterium
CGCGGCCGGGTAATCCACCAGCCAGCGGTCGGCCAGAGCGATATACAGCTCCTTTTTATACGGATGCCGGAACACCGATGTGATCTGGGAGCGAAAGGAGGACTCGCTCGGGTCGTTCACATGCGGATTTCCCAACACCTTGAAGGGGCCGTGATAATGTTCGGAGCAGGCGACCTCGGATGGGTTCGGCCAATAGCCTGTCGTGCCCGAGGTGAACAGGTAGTGCAGGCCGCCGCGATAAAAGTGCGCGGGAGCCTCGCGCACGTAGGGCGGATATTTGCGCGGGAAATGGCTGGAGTATTTTTCGGCTACAGCGGTATAGTCATCCGTCAACTCGGCGCAGATAAGCTCCGTATGAACCTTTTCAAAATAGTAATACGCTTTGCCGTCCGAGGGATCCACAACCAGGTCAAAATCACCTGCATTCATACCGTATGGCTGGTATCCCGTTCTGACTAGCGTATAAGGTCCAAGCAGGTGATCCGCCGTGAGGATGGTTGAGCGCTGCGAGCCGTCGGATTCCATGATTTTGAGCCAGCAAACGTATTTGAGCATGCTACGATTGTAAATGATATGCGGGCGATCCATGCCGCGCGACGGGTGAAGGGGGGAGGCTGGGTTATCAGGCTCGGGCGGAATGATCAGCCCCTGATCTTCCCAATTATACAAGTCGTGCGATGCATAACAGCGCACGCCCCAATGCCATATCTTACTGCCTGGCAGGGTTTTCTCCTTGTTTTCACCATACCAGTAGAACGTGTCATTTTCATAGAAGATGGAGCCGCCGTGCGCCTGGATACGATTGCCGCTGGTATCGAGCCATACCTGGCCTGGTTTGATAGAGCTGTTTGCCATGTTTCTCCTCATATTGCAGGCTGGCAGTGGGCGCCGCATCTGGGCAGCGCATGCCCGCCGTCTATAACTGCTATCATATATGATAACAGCAGCTAGTCCAGCGGCAGGTGAAAAGCTGACCGTTCGCGCATCAGGCCGGCGCGCGGTCGCTAAAATGAGTAAGAGGATGGCAAGGGATGCTGAGGAACATACGATGCTAGCACAAGATTGGGCCGCTCAAGCATGCAGCGGCCCAATGTATCCCAGTTCAGGCTACTTGTTTAGCACTGTCTTGAGCACGGTCTCTTTAGCAATCGGTTTGGTGCAAAAGAACCAGTCGTAACACTTGATATCGGCGCCCTCTTTGCCTTCCATGCGGTTCTTGGCGACGCCGCAGGAGCCGGCCGTCGGCACGATGACATCGTCGCCGGGCTGCCAGTCAGCCGGGGTGGCGACCGAAAAGGCGTCGGCGGTCTGCATGGCGATCAGCGCGCGGTAAATCTCGTCAAAGTTACGGCCTGTGCTGAGCGGGTAGTAGATAATAGCGCGGATGATGCCCTTGGGATCGATAAAGAACACTGCGCGCACGGCTTTGGTAGTCGCTTCGCCGGGCTGAATCATGCCGTACTTGTTGGCGACTTCCATCGTGATGTCCTCGATCAACGGGAACTTGACCTCGACATCCTTCATACCCTTGTACTCAATCTTTTCCTTGATGGTGCGCAGCCAAGCAATATGGCTGTAGAGTCCGTCCACCGAAAGCCCGACCAGTTTACAATTTGCTTCAGCAAACTTACTCTCCAGGGTAGCAAAGGTCATAAATTCGGAAGTGCAAACAGGTGTAAAGTCAGCCGGATGACTGAAGAGGATGACCCAGCTTCCCGAGTAATCCTGGGGAAAGTTGATCGGTCCTTGGGTGGTGACGGCTTTGAACTCAGGCGCCTTGTCTCCGATACGCGGCATAGCGGTAACATTCTCGCTCATTTCAATTCTTCCTTTCTACGACTAAACGATCACTATGTATGAAACACAAGAATCGACTGGCTGGGAACCTACACATTAACTCCCAGCCAGATACGCACCAGATAACCGATACCGAAACTCAGAGCAGCCACACCCAGGCTGACGCCCGCCATCAGGGAAAAGCGCCGGCGGAAGCTCTCGCCGCGTGCGACTGAAATATAATAGTTAAAGAGAGCAATAATCAGCACCGCGGTGGTGAGGGTGATGACCAGGCAGATGAATTTATTGCTGAACAGCAGATAGGGCAGGATGAGCAGCGCCACCGTGATGATATAAGTGACGCCGGTGTAAATCGCTGAACGAAGTGGATTTTTGTTCGTTTTTTCCGAGCTGGCGGAGAGATATTCGGAGGCGGCCATCGAGAGGGATGCCGCGATGCCGGTAATCAACCCCGATAGCGCTATTATTTTGACGTCCTGGAAGGCCAGGGTCAGGCCAGCTAGCGCGCCGGTGAGCTCAACCAGGGCATCGTTCAACCCCAACACGATCGAGCCGGCGTAATGCAGGGCCTCCTCATCGAGCATCGCCAGCAGGCTGCCCTCGTGCTGTTCTTCATCCGCATGGATCTGCTCGGCGTCGGGGATTACTCGGGCGATTTCAGCA
Organism: Chloroflexota bacterium; assembly: GCA_021372475.1. Taxonomy (GTDB): domain Bacteria; phylum Chloroflexota; class Anaerolineae; order UBA1429; family UBA1429; genus JAJFUJ01. The sequence goes on from JAJFUJ010000041.1 coordinate 2,461, forward strand.
TAATTCACCTGGGCGCCCGCCTCGCCGTTCTCCATCAGCTTGAGGCTGAAGGTGAACCCCAGCAGCCGGCTGACCAGCGTATAAAAACGCACCTTGGACCAATTAGGCTTGACTTCCTGCTCGGTGTAGTGCTTCCATATCTTGTAATGGCGCAGCTCGTCCGCAGAGATATGCTCCAGCACCTTGCGGTTATCCGATGATTCGGCCTGGCGCGCGGCGATGCGCTGGTAGATATGATGTTCGGTGATTTCGTTGCGCTGGGCAGCCAGCAGGCGTTGGCGGAGGTCATCGGATAGCTCCATTCTAGGGGTTGTTTCCTTTCTTTTCATCTTGTGGCTGATTATTTTGATGCTTTTGGCATTCAGGGCAGATACCATAATAGACGACACGCGCTCCGATGATATTGAACCCGCTGGCCGATCGAATTTCCGCGCTGCACTTGGCGGAATACGCGCTGGGAAAGTCTACAATTTGATGGCAGGCGATGCAGGCAAGGTTCACATGCGGCTCTGTATGCGCGTCATAATGGACCGTATCATCGCCCACGTGCCCTAGCACGCTGACAGCACCCAATTCTGCCAGAGCATTCAGGGTATTGTAAACCGTCATCAGCGAGAGGGACGGATATTGAGCCCGTAACTCTTCCCAGATCATACTGGCGGAGGGGTGGGTGTTTGTCTCGCTCAGCAGCCTGCAGATGGCGCTGCGCTGCGGGGTGATGCGCACACCTGCCTGCCTGAGTTGTAGGATAAGGGATTCAGCCGTTGTCATGGTTGGAATAAGCTATAATTATTATAATCTTGTAATGATTATAGCTACATTTTACATAAATGTCAAGCATCGGACTGGCGAGGGTGTGGAAAAAGTATCCAGTTGGAGACACCATAGTGTCTGAAAAGGCCGACTTGAACTCGCATATCATTCCCGCGCAAGCAGGGATCCATTTGAGCCTTGCTTTTATTATCGTTATGATATGATATACTCCATTATATGTCAGATTAATACTGGAGGGGCTGTCCAAAAAGTAACAATTTTCCTTTTTAGACAACTGATTGTGGGGCATACTTGCCAAAATAACGCGGAAAATGATAGTTGCGTGGAAGTTTACCTTCCAATAATAACGAAACTGAGCACATAAGTGGGAATAGGCTTTAGGGCTAT
>JAJFUJ010000047.1 GCA_021372475.1 Chloroflexota bacterium
GTGCAACTGCCCGGCGGGCGCGTCGAAATGCTAAGCGCGGGCGGTTCGTACCAATTTAAGGTGCGTGCCTAGATGCGCATTCCAGAGGAGTTATGCGGATAATGACCGGCGTGGATAAGGAATTCGACGATCTGTACCGCCTAGCTATGGCGGTGGTCAACCCGCGCAAGCTCTCAGAGGATGCGGAAGCCGGCGGGGTTGGCGCGGCCATCCTGACGGTATCTGGTAATATTTATACCGGCGTATGCATCGATACGGCTTGTTCGATGGGCTTTTGCGCCGAACATGCGGCCGCGGCAGCCATGGTCACCGCCGGCGAAAACCAGATTGTTAAGGTGATCGCGGTTGGCTGGGATGGACACATCATGTCGCCGTGCGGACGGTGCCGCGAGTTTATGAGCCAGCTTCATGTTGATAACGGTAAGGCCGAAGTGATGGTTGCTCAAGGTACAGTCGTTAAACTCAAAGGCTTACTGCCTTATGACTGGCATGCCAGGTGATATAAAATGCTCTTGGTATGGTAGTTCTTTACTATCCTTGATCTCTTTATCTGGTTTCACGCTGCGCAATACGCAAAAAAGGTGGTCGAAGCCGAATGATTCCTACAGTTGATTTCTTTGGTACACAAGTTAGCCGCTTGATCGTGGGCGATAACCCGGTAAACGGTCACTCGTATATCCCGGAGCTTATTTCTCGCGACGATATGATCGATTACTACACCGAGCAAAATCTGCTCGCAGCGATGGCAGAGGCCAGCAGCCTCGGCTACAATACCTGGCTGCCCCTGGCTAACGAGTTTATGTTGCGTGCGATTCGCCATTATCGCAACACGGGCGCCCAATTGAATGTTATCTTCCAATCCTTCCCCGCTGTCGACTTTCTCGTGAATGTGCGCCAGATGGCCGAATGCAAGCCGCTGGGCATTTATCATCAAGGCACCACCACGGACGGCCTGTGCGAACAAGGTCAATACCAAGTCATTCGCGACCGCATCAAGATGATACACGATGCCGGCATCAAGGCTGGTATCGGCACCCATGTCCCCGAGACCGTCTTGCGCGCCGAGGATGAAGACTGGGATGTTGATTTCTATGTTACTTGTCTGCACAATACGCGTACCCGCGGCGCTGCGAAAGAGAGTTCGTTTATCACCGGCAAGCCCAAACATCTCAAATTCTATATGGAAGACCGCGAGCGGATGTTTGGGACCATACGCAAGGTTGCCAAACCATGCATTGCCTTCAAGGTGTTTGCGGGCGGGCAGATATTCTACGGCAAAACGCCCGTGCAGGTCACGGCTGCTGCTGAAGGTGCTATCCGCGAAACGTTCGAGAACATAAAATCGACCGACCTGGCTGCTATCGGCTGTTTCCAGCGCGATAAAGACCAGTTGAGAGAGAACGCTGAAATAGTGTGGTGCATCACTGCTACCGGCTGATTCCCAATTTATTGCAGCTTATCTACTAGGCAGAGCCCGTTCAGCCCTTTTTGAGTGGATGGCCTGGGTATTGTGTAAGCGAGTTTGGGTCATACCTGGCTTTTCTGCAGCATGTTCGGCCATCTATCATATCAGGCTTGCCGAGTGGCAAAGGAGTTTCAGATGGGTCACAACCAGCCAATAGCCGCTATCAATCTCGATGAAGTTATTCCCGTCGGCGCACCCTGGGGAGGCCCCGAGTCCATTAGCTTTCTATCAGCGTTGACTTCATTCGATATGTATTGCAAACATCGCGATGGCAGCGGCCTCATTTACTGCTGCAATGGCCAGGGTACCTGTTACGGCGCGTGTACACGCTGCCACACGGGCAGGCAGGAGCGTAACCATGAATCCCAATATCACTGTCTGCTAGCCATCTCTGGATTGGGAGTACTCGCCCCGCACAACCAGGCGTTGAGTTGTCGGCACGAAGAGCTGGCTGAGCAGATGCTTCCGGATTATCAGGATTTTATCCTGGATTTCCTTGGGTATCGCCGCGCCAGGCTGGAGGTATCTCTAGGTAAAGAGCACTTGCAGCGCACCATTATTGAATCACTAAGGAACGGGCTGCCAGTCTTGTTCGAGAACCACCTAACGGGCAAGTGGTGCGTCATTACAGGTTACAATGATGCAGGCGATACCTTATTAGGGTTTGACGGCAAGCGTGAATTGTTCAAACGCGCGGATTGGTACGAGTCGTGTGCCAACCTGCTCGTTTTTGAGCGCGAAACAAGGCCGGAGCGGGCAGTTGAACTCGCCTTCATACGTATGATCGCAGTCCTGGAAGATACTGCGAGCCGCGCTGAGGATATCGCTTTTGCGCAATCTTTGCTCGATACTGCCAGGTTTGAAATTATGGGCGCCGACGAGCTTCACGATGTTTATATGTATACTGCAGCCGTCATTGGCTATTATGCCGAGTCGCGCTGTTTCACCCGCAATGCTCTCTGCAATGCCTTGTGCGGTCGATGCCTCTATATTTCGCATACGCCGAACCAGGTGGGTGAGGATACCCTATTGCTCAACGCTGAGTTGCTGGAAGCGGCCAGATTTTTCCAATACTCGCATGACGAATGTAGTTGGGGCGCATGGCATACGATGAATTACCAATTCAAAGAACCCGATGGCGATACCATTCAGGCTTTCCGAAAGCATGAGACTAGAGCCCAGGTTGCTCAATATCTATTGGCTATCGCAAAAAATGACCGCAGCGCACTGCAAGCGCTACAGTGGTTGCCACTCGAGAGCCATAACTAGATCAAGCGAAGCTCCACCCTTGAGGAGAAGCTACATAAAAATGACTAGCTATTTGATTGCTTTTGATACGGCGATTGGCAAGATCGGCATCGTCGGTGCAAACGGCCTTATCAGCCGGCTCTACCTGCCGGCCGATAGCGTGCCGCAAGATGGGTATAAACTGCAGGAAACCGATCTCCTGGTGCGCGCTGCCGTTCAACTGCAGGAGTATCTGGCAGGTGAACGTGCCACCTTTGACTTGCCGTTATCTCCGGCCGGCACGGACTTTATGCATGTGGTGTGGGACGCCCTCTGTACCATTCCTTATGCTGAAACTCGCACCTATGGCGAGATTGCCAAGGCGGTCGGTTCACCACAGGCCGCTCGTGCAGTCGGCTTGGCGAACCACAACAATCCGATCCCGATTTTTATCCCATGCCATCGCGTTATAGGAGCTCGTGGCAAGCTGGTAGGATATCGCGGTGGACTAGCGCTTAAGGCATATTTACTGCAACTCGAGAGGCGGAGCATAAGCCTTATAAAGTAACCATCCCCCAGCTCGTGCTGGAAATGAGTCGTCGTTTGTTGAATATAGGGCAAAACGGCGTCCAGCTATCTGGAATTATTCCCCCAGGAGGCGCTCCTGGGGGTTGCGAGTTGCTTGTGCTGTCCAAATGATTAGCTTAACTCCCCTTTACGAAGGTGTGGGAAAGGCATCCAGTTGGAGACACCATAGGGTCTGAAAAGGCAGGGTTGCGAACTCGCATAGCATTCCCGCGCAAACAGGGATCCAGCCAAGTTTTGCTTTTATTCTTATTATTGGTGATATATTATACTATATAGCAGTTTGATGATTGATTCTAGACCACATCGGAATGACGCTTCCTGTTTCCCTGTGGGCAGATACAAGGATAGAGCTTTTTCAATACCTGCCTCTACGTTATTTGCTTTAGTCAGGTATCCATGCTATACTGTTGCCCGCGATTGAGACTAGCTGTAGGAAGGGAAAAAAGGTCATGGCGTTGACCAAAAGCGAAAAAGATTCCATAGTGGATGTCTATCACCGCCACGAGACCGACACGGGCTCGCCTGAAGTGCAAATTGCTCTATTGACAACGCGAATCACACGTCTGACCGAGCATCTTAAAACAAATAAAAGTGACGAGCATTCACGACGGGGTTTGCTACGTTTGGTAGGCCAAAGGCGTCGGCACCTGGATTACCTCAGCCAAAAAGATGAGGATAAATACAAGGAAATCGTCGCTCGGCTTGGTTTGCGTCGTTAGTTTGTCCTTTCCCAGTAGGTGATACAACGTAGTTGCTTGACGGGGTAGATTGGCCTTTAGCCAACTACCCTTTTATTTTAGACCAGGATGGACTGTGCAGGAATTGGGGCATAAGCCTCACGATGCGTGAGACATATTCCCCAGTCCCTGAGCAAGCCTCCCGGTCATCAGACATCCAGGGAGGAATGTACATGGGAACATACAGAGAGTATCGCGCCCGTTTGGGCAATGAAGAGGTAATTGTAGGTACCGGCAAGCTCGCACAGCAGGCCGGTGGCGCTGTCACCGTCCGTATGGGCGATTCGATGGTACTGGTTACAGCTACAGCAAGCAAAACACCTCGTCAGGGGACCGATTTTTTCCCGCTAACTGTCGATCTTGAAGAGCGGCGTGCCTCGGCCGGTAAAATCCCGGGCGGCTTTTTTAAGCGCGAGGGCAAACTATCGACCGAGTCGATCCTGTTATGCCGTTCAATCGACAGGCCGATTCGCCCTCTTTTCCCCGAGGGCTACCGCAACGATGTGCAAATCGTGGTAACACCGCTTTCGGTAGATCAGGAACACCAAATCGACACAATCTCGATGTTAGGAGCCTCGATAGCACTGACCATCTCGGATATCCCTTTCGGTGGACCAATCGGCGCCGTCAGCGTCGGTTGTCTGGATGGTGAGCTAGTATTGAACCCAACTACCGCACAGATGGCCAAAAGCACATTGGACCTGATGGTAGCTGGGACGCGTGAATCAGTGCTGATGATCGAGGCCGGTGCCCAGCAAGTCGAAGAGCAGCTCATGATGCAGGCCTTGCATCTGGCGCATGAGACCTATCAGGAGGTTATCGCGCTGCAGGAGCAGATGCGCGCCGAGATCGGCAAGGAAAAGAATCCCGGTGTACAGCATGTCATCGCTCCTGAACTGCTCGATGCCGTGCGGGATGTTGCTCTCGGATCTATCGTCGACATTGTAAAGAGCGGCTTAACCCGTGGTGACCGCGCTGAGAAGGAGGAGATCATCCGCCAGCAGATTACCGAACGCACGGGCGTGATTGACCAGGCCGAGATCACAGAAGCCTACGAATCCGTGTTCCGGGATGTCATGCGCCGGCATATTTTGGATACTGGCATTCGTGTCGATAGCCGCGATTCGCATACGATTCGCCCTCTGAGCTGCGAGGTGGGTTTGCTGCCGCGCACGCACGGTTCGAGCCTGTTCAACCGCGGGGAGACTCAGGTGCTCTCGACGGTTACTCTGGGCACTTCGGTCGATGAGCAGACTATCGAGCATCTTTCGGGTGAAGAGAGCTCAGAGCGCTATATGCATCATTACAACTTCCCGCCCTATAGCACGGGCGAGGCGGGTATGATGCGCGGACCCAAGCGCCGCGAGATTGGGCATGGTGCCCTTGCTGAACGCGCTATTATCCCGGTCCTCCCGACTACCGAGGTCTTCCCATACACGATACGCACTGTATCCGAGGTGCTCTCTTCCAATGGCTCAACATCGATGGCCAGCACATGCGCTTCAACCCTGGCTCTGCTGGATGCGGGTGTACCGCTAACAGACTCTGTGGCCGGTATTGCGATGGGTGTCATTACCGAAGGGGATCGGTGGGCGGTGCTTACCGATATCCAGGGTCTGGAAGATCACCTGGGCGATATGGATTTCAAAGTAACTGGCACAGCCAAGGGTATCACGGCGATTCAGTTGGACATCAAAATCTCAGGCCTGCGTTGGGAGATCATTGAGGAGACTTTGCAGCAGGCGCGCGAAGCCAGGCTGCGCATCCTGGACGTTATGAATGCAGTTCTAGCCGCACCGCGTGCAGAATTATCTCCTTTTGCGCCGCGTATCCAGACCGTCAAGATCCCAGTGGATAAAATCGGGGCGCTCATTGGCCCAGGAGGCAAGACTATCCGAGGGATTATTGAAGAGACCGGCGTTACCATCAATGTCGAGGATGACGGTACGGTGCTGGTAGCTTCCAACAATGGTGAAGCATCAAAGCAAGCGCTAGCACGTATCAGCGCGCTGACTTCAGTGCCGGAGATTGGTCGTATCTATACCGGAAAAGTGGTCCGCACTACAGATTTTGGTGCTTTTGTTGAATTTATGCCTGGCCAGGATGGACTCGTGCACATCTCACAGTTGGCTGACTACCATGTCAACAAGGTTGAGGATGTAGTACGCGTGGGGGATGAGGTGATGGTGATGGTCGTCGATGTCAGCCCAGATGGCAAGGTTCGTCTCTCGCGTCAGGCCGTGATGCTGGGCTGGACTGTAGAGGAAGCTCGGGCGCACGACCAGCGTCCATCGGGCGGCACGCGCCCGCGACGCGATGGTGATCGTGGGTCAGACAGAAACCATGGCAGTTCTCGCGACCGACGCTAAACAGCTCAAGGGGACCAACTCAAGTTGGTCCCCTCTGGCAGGTAAAATGAACCAAACAATGGCAAGCGCAGAGCCAGCTCAACCCGCCAAGTCATGGCTGCGCGAGTTCCTCGAAGCCCTGATCCCTGCGCTTATCATCGTATTTATCATCAATGCGTTCATTGCGCAGGCTACGCGTGTTGAAGGCGACAGTATGTTACCAAACATACACAACAATGAACGTCTGATCATTGAGAAAATATCTTATTACCTTCATTCGCCAGCAAGAAGAGATATTATCGTTATCAAACCCCTTCAACCGGGCACAGAACCACTGATCAAACGCGTCATCGGGTTGCCAGGTGAAACCATCGCGGTTCATGACGGCAAAGTCTATATTAACGATCAACCTCTCGATGAACCTTACCTGGTGCAACAGACTTATGGCCTGATGAGTCCGCAGCTTATACCTGAGGGGTATGTCTTTGTGATGGGTGATAATCGTTCGGCAAGCAACGACTCGCGATCGTTCGGTCCGGTGCCCATGCAGGATATCATTGGGCGTGCGTGGCTGCGCTATTGGCCGTTTTCTACGGCCCAACTTATCAACCACGAATAAATGAAATGGCCGGATATGCCGGCCATTTGACATGCATATCTATCTAGGTATACTATATCCTGCTGTCGCGGGGCTGTAGCTCAGCTGGGAGAGCGCATCAATCGCACTGATGAGGCCAGGGGTTCGAATCCCCTCAGCTCCACCAGCACACTGTAGAGATCCGCGTAATGGATTGGGGCTGTAGCTCAGTTGGGAGAGCGCTTGAATGGCATTCAAGAGGCCAGGGGTTCGACTCCCCTCAGCTCCACTGATAAAGGTTACAACCCCTCGTGATAAGCGAGGGGTTTCTTTATATAGCTAAACAGGCACTTGACATTCATCTATTCTCAGAACATAATGGGGTTGTGGTGAAAAGCCACTCAGACTAGCTATCCCAAACAGGAGGAGGTGATGTGCATGGACCAAAGCTGTACAAGAAGCGCCCTAGCATCACCTCGGAAGGCATGCTAGGGCGCACTGAGAAAAAGACCCCTCGTGGGGTCTTTTTCTTTCGTGATAAGCCGGGGGATGCTGTTAACTACCGGGGTAACAAATGGGACTGCCTAAAAAGACACGCCAGATAAAAACAACACGCCTGGTTGGCGCGGCGGCGGCAGTGCTCGGATTGTTGTTTGTAGTCGCCTTTGGCGCCAAGGTGCTGGAGGCTACCCGCTTGCGCAACTGGCGCGACAGGCTAACGGCTGAAGTTGAGCAGTTGGAAAGAGATCAAGCTGATTGGGAACAGGAGGTGACTCGCAGTTCAGGAGCATCGCAGCGCGAACTGGAGCTGCTCAGTTCGGGCTGGGTGCGCGATGACCTGGTATCCGTGGTAGTGAAGACTGCCACTCCCGCTCCCACAGAGGAATCTGTAGCAGGCGTATCGCCCACCATGGCGCCGGAGCCATCTGAGGAAGTTGGTGCTGCCTTATTTGACAATGCCAACTGGTATGCATGGCGTAGGCTCCTGCAGGGATTTGACTAATAAGCCCCCGCCGGGTATACTATCTAAACTTGATGCGGGGTGGAGCAGTGGCAGCTCGTTGGGCTCATAACCCAAAGGTCACAGGTTCGAGTCCTGTCCCCGCTACTAAGAGGACCAGAGTACATAGTACTCTGGTTTTTCATTACCCCGGCATACTGCGGTTGGGATTTTCTTACAGTTGGAAGATTTTCAGTAAACCGCAGTACTCTAAACTTGCCAATTTCCAAAGCCATTGTCAGGCTCCTGAAGCTTAAGGTAGCAAAGAGGCTAAGCCAGCGTACGGTTGACTCCTATGAATGCTATCTGAACTAATGGATGAACCACATTAGGGATCAGTGCCTCGCTGAAATCAAACTATCCGCCTCCACTGATTACTTTGCCTGGATGCGTACCGGGTGCAAACTATTTTTCATGCGCACAATGTTTTATGCATACCTACCCGGTTCGCATCGCCAAAGGTTCAATCTGATCACCACTTAGTTGTGAGCATCTTTCCAGGAAGCGCCCTATCTGCATCTGCTTATACGCTTCGGGAGGTCAGTGACGACTGAGAAAGCAATCGAGTCTATTCAACTGCGAAATCAACCATACCTTGTGAACTAGAATGAGTTTATATAAAAAGAGTTGCATAATCCATATATTTATGTTGTAATAATGTTGCGCAACCTGCAACAAATAAAACATATAATTAGTCTATATAATATCAACCAAAACCTGTCTGGTTAACAACTATAATCAACTTTCTCCCAAGGGGAAATCATGAAAAATCCATCGGAAAGGAAATCGGACCGCCTGGGCGAAATTGAGCAGCTACTTCTAGCGCATCCAGAAGGTCTCAAACAAGTAGAGATTGCTCGAAGGCTTGATGTAAGTCGTTCAACTATCACCCGCTATCTGCCCAATCTGCCCGGCTCCGTGTACATTGACGATTTAGACGACAACAAATGGAAGGTAGATCGTCAAGCGTATTTAATCAATGTGCGTTTCACCCTTGACGAAGCAATGGCTATTCATCTAGCCACTCGTTTGTTAGCAACACGAATGGAACGCCAGAATCCGCATGCCGCTTCAGCTCTGCGCAAGTTGGGGATTGCGCTAGACAAGCTGGCGCCTCGCATCAGCCAACACTTGCGGCAATCTGCAGATACAATGGACAATCCCGCGCAGCGCCAAGACCCTAATTTTCTGCATTCATTAGAGATAATAACCCAGGCATGGGCATTGCAGCATCAAGTACATCTATGGTATTGGTCGGAAAAGGGAGAGTTGAAGGAGCATGATTTTGCTCCTTACTTTATAGAACCCTATGCCATTGGGCAGTCTATATATGCTATCGGATGGGCCAATCCACCAGACGCCCTGCGCACATTTAAGGTTGAGAGAATTAAGCGTATTGAAAAGGGAGAGGGGATGTACGAGATCCCAGATTCGTTTGACCCAGCCATATTGCTTAAAGATGCCTGGGGTATCTGGTATACGGGAGAAGAGCCAGTCGAGGTAGTTTTAAAGTTCTCGCAGCGCGTGGCCCGCCGGGTGAAGGAAACGCGCTGGCACCGTTCAGAGCAGGTCACTCAGATGGACGATGGCAAGTTGCTTTGGCGTGCCTGGATAGCGGCACCGCAAGAGATGGTACCATGGATTCGAGGCTGGGGGAGTGATGTAGAGGTGTTGGAACCAGAAGGATTGAGGGAGGAACTGGCAGCAGACGCCTTTACACTGGCGGAGATATATAGCTAGAAATAATTGACCAATATATTATCCTAACCTTGAATCACGCTATTATTTGATAGGGGAATATAAATGACGTATTTTGCTCACTCGAACGCTAAAGATAAATCAGAGTGGCAGCCCGTTAAAGACCACTTGCTACAAACTTCGCAGATTGCATATGCCATCGGATGTAATGCTGATGTAAGTAACTTGGCGCGGATTGCCGCTTTGCTTCACGATATTGGTAAATATTCATTATCTTTTCAACATCGTTTGATGGGTTCGCCTCAGATAGTTGACCATTCCACAGCAGGAGCAAAAGAGGCTCATCATATATTCTGTTCATCCCCAGCACAACAGTATATAGGAACCCTTCTAGCATATTGTATTGCCGGGCATCACAGTGGATTACCTGATTATGGTAGCCCTATTGATCTCGCACAGGATAACACGCTATGTGCGCGGCTGAAAAAAGATGTGGATGATTACAGCGCATATGCTAGTGAAATCCATATTTCATCTGCTGATCTTCCCGCCCAACTGCACATACAGCCGATTCCTAAATATATAGGTTTTTCTATGTCTTTTCTTACTCGCATGGTTTATTCGGCGCTGGTAGATGCCGATTATCTTGACACTGAAACCGTCATGAACAATAAGGTGAAATCCCGTGGTGGATATCCTGATATCGCAACTCTATGCAATACGTACAATCATTTTCTAGAGGAATTCAACAATCCCAGTTCATTAATCAATCAGAAACGAACGGCCATCCTTGCTAGCTGTATAGAGCACGCTGCCGACACGCCTGGATACTTTACACTTACTGTGCCTACGGGCGGTGGTAAAACCCATGCGTCGATGGCGTTTGCGCTCAACCATGCTCGCATCCACAACCTGAAGCGCGTCATTTATGTTATCCCATATATGAACATTATCGAACAAAATGCAGCGGTCTTTAAAAAACGTCTGGATGAGAAAAACGTGCTAGAGCATCACTCCAATTTTGATTGGGAAGCGCTCAAACAGAAAGCCGGTACATATTCCCCAGATGACACTGACACTAGCGATGCGGATAAACTGAGATGGGCATCTGAAAATTGGGATATACCAATAATTATCACTACTAATGTCCAATTTTTTGAATCACTTTTTGCCAATCGCTCGTCTCGGTGCCGCAAAATTCACAACATAGCACAAAGTGTTATCATCTTCGATGAAGCACAAATGCTGCCGCGTGACTTTCTAAAACCCTGCTTGTATACGATTGCGGAACTGATCCGCAATTACCAAGCTACTGCTGTTTTTTGTACTGCTACCCAGCCCGCTATAGAGCAATTTTTGCCTGCTGGTGTTCATATAAAAGAACTAGCGCCAGATCCGCCAGCTCTTTATCAATTTTTCCGTCGAGTGCGAGTTTGCAATGCTGGCACATTGTCAGATGATGAGCTTTCACACCGGCTAGATGAACAAAGACAGGCTTTATGTATCGTTAATACACGGAGTCATGCAAGAGAGTTATTTAATAAACTGAAGTTCGAAGGGCGTTTTCATCTATCGACATTGATGTGTCCAGTCCATCGGCAAAAAGTAGTTGCGGAAATAAGAGAACGCCTAAAGCAAGAACAATCTTGTCGGGTTGTATCAACACAAATTATGGAAGCCGGCATCGACGTGGATTTCCCGATTGGCTACAGAGCCCTCGCTGGACTGGATTCGATAATCCAAGCAGCGGGACGGGTAAACCGCGAAATGAAACAGGGAGAAGGGTATTTATGGGTCTTTGAACCTGATTCATCATTTGTAGGTCGGGTTCCGACATCCATTGCACAGTGTGCGGATGTAGCGCGCGCAATCCTCAGCCAATATGCTAATGATCCCATCTCTATAGAGGCAGTTCAGGCCTACTACCAGCAGCTCTATAGCCTTCAAAGTGACCGCGCTTTTGACAGCAGAGGTATCCTGGACCTATTCCCAGCCGACGGAGAGCCCAAGTTCAGGTTTGAGACCGCCGCAAAGGAGTTTAGGCTTATCGATGAAAACACCGTGGCGGTAATTATCCCCTATGATGACGAAGCCATGGCACTGTTGAACCAATTACGCTACAGTGAGTTCCCTCGTTCTATCTTACGAGCACTCCAACGGTATACAGTCAATATCTACGAATCCGAATTTCAAAGACTGCAAATTGCAGGTGGGATCGATTGGATAAATGAGACTTACGCAACGCTCAATAACATGCAGTTATATGACAGAGAAACTGGTCTGGTTGTGCCGGAAAATGATGGTACAGGTATTTTCGTGTAGTGAGCATCAAAAGGAGGGCATGTATGGGATATGGAATTGCGATCCGTGTACGTGGCGATTATGCATTGTTCACTCGTCCAGAGATGAAAGTGGAGCGCATGAGTTACGATGTGATTACCCCTTCAGCAGCACGAGGCATCATCGAAGCAATCTACTGGAAACCTTCAATCCGCTGGGTCATTGATCGAATCCATGTGCTCCGACCGATCGAATTCACCAACATCCGGCGGAATGAAGTGAGTGAAAAGATGTCGGAGAAAAAAGCATACATCGCCACTAACGAAGTTCGCCAGATACGAGCTGCAATGGTGTTGAAAAATGTGGATTATGTGATCGAAGCTCATTTCGAGATTGTCCCTGAAAAAGCGGGGGAAAGCGACACTATAGAGAAGCACTACAACATGGTACTCCGCAGGCTGCGCAAAGGGCAGTACTACAGCCCACCTTGCCTTGGAACGCGCGAATTTGGCGCGCGGGTGGACCTCATCGAGGATAGCCAGATCCCAGCCAGCCCGCTTTCCGGCGTACGTGATCTAGGTTGGATGCTGTACGATATAGACTTTTCCAACCCGCAAAACATCACTCCCCGTTTCTTTAAAGCAGAGATGCAGGATGGTGTAATCGACTTGTACAGTATTCAGACTGTGGGGTGAGACATGTTACTACAAGCACTCAATCGGTACTATGGCATTTTGACCGATAGTCCATCGAGCGGAATTGCTCCACTGGGATACTGCATTGCCAATGTGAGCTTCTGTCTTCGGCTCTCACTGCAAGGCGACTTGCTAGATATCATCCCACTATATGAAAAGCTGCAAGTTGGAAAAACAACGAAGGAGGTTCCACAGCGTCGTATTATTCCTGACCAGGTGAAACGATCTTCTGGAATTAGTGCAAACTTCCTGTGCGATAATTGTGCCTATGTCTTGGGAATCGCTGACCGCGATGAAACCGACCCCAACTATGCGCGAGAACGTTTCGTCAAGTTCCGCGAACTCAACTGCCAGATCCTTGCAAAAGCAACCTGCCCCGAAGCCAAAGCGGTCATCTTGTTCCTTGAGAAGCATAACCCGCAGCAGAGTCCTGGAAACCCGGCTATCGCTTTGCATCGGGATGAATTGCTTAAGGGGGGGAATCTCGTCTTTCAGTGCGAAGGAAAGACAGGATTCGTCCATGAAGCACCGGAAATACGGCGGCTTTGGGAAAACTATCGAGCGAGGCAAACGAACCAGTTCATCGGCCAGTGTCTGGTAACTGGGGAACAAGCGCCTATCGCCCGCCTGCATGGCAGCATCAAAGGTGTCGGAGGGGCAAACCCAACGGGGGCTTCGCTGGTAGGCTTTAACGCTCCCGCCTACGAGTCCTACAACCGCAGCAAGGGACAGGGATTGAACTCGCCGGTTTCCGAACGGGCAGCGTTTGCATACACAACCGCACTCAACTATCTCCTTTCGCGAGAAAACCCAAACCGCAAGTTTACCCTTGGAGATACCACTGTAGTGTACTGGGCAGAAAGCCATGATCCCTCGTATGCTGAACTTTTTGCCAATTTGCTGGGAGTTAACTCGGTAGAAACAGCAGAAGCAGCGCCCGGCATCAGCCGCGCACAACAACGTTTACGAGAGGTTGCCCAAAAAGTCAGCCACGGGGAAGCAGTAGACAGTGCGCACCTGTATGATGGACTTGACCGTGAGACTCCTTTTTATGTGCTCGGTTTGGCGCCTAATGCTGCGCGTTTATCAGTGCGCTTCTTTCTCACTGATCCATTTGGCAAGATGGTGAACAAGATCACGGCGCATTATGAGGATTTGAGGATTATCAAGGAATACGCCGGCCAGCCTGATATGATCCCACTCTGGCAGATAATGAGTGAATTGGTCTCAAAAAAATCCTCGAATAAAAATGCTTCTCCTCTGATGGCAGGTTCTGTGTTTCGTTCCATTATCAGCGGTGAACCATATCCGGCTGCGCTGTATTATGCCACTATCAACCGCATTCGTGCGGATATGGACGACCCTGACCACAGCATAAAAAAGATCAACTATACGCGAGCTGCGATCATCAAAGCCTTCCTCATCCGCAAATATCGCAATCTCAATCAATCTGAAGTTAAGGAGGTGTTATGTATGGCTCTCAATGAACAATCCACCAACCCCGCTTATTTACTGGGGCGTCTTTTCGCTGTTCTGGAAAAAGCGCAGCAGGATGCAGCAGCACCCGCCAAGTTGAACGCAACCATTAAAGACCGCTATTTTACTGCGGCGTGCGCTTCACCGTCTTCAGTGTTCCCTGTGCTTCTTCGACTCTCGCAGCATCATATTTCCAAAGCTGAGAACGGCTATTGGAGCGACCGTCGCATCCAGGAAATCATGAATCTCTTACAGATGGATGAGCATCCCATTCCAGCACATCTTACGCTGGACGAGCAGGGCATCTTTGTGCTGGGTTACTATCACCAACGCGCCGATTTCTTTCGACCCAAGCAAAATGACAGTTCGAGTATCTAGTATAACTCAAAGGAGAATAAAATGAGTCAGCCTATCCAAAATCGCTACGAGTTTGTCATGCTCTATGACGTCGAGAACGGTAATCCCAATGGTGACCCTGACGCAGGCAATATGCCGCGTATCGACCCCGAAACAGGTTATGGCATTGTGACGGATGTGTGCCTGAAGCGCAAGGTACGCAACTATGTGGAGCTTGTGAAGGGTGACCAACCTGACTGGCGCATCTATGTCAAGGAGGGAATCCCCCTAAATACGCAGCATGAGCTGGCATATCAAGCCAAGGGTATCGAAATACCCAAAAAGGAAGATGCCAGCAAAGTGGATGCTGCTACGCTACATACCGTACGCCAGTGGATGTGTAAAAACTTTTACGATGTGCGCACTTTTGGCGCAGTGATGACGACGGGAGTTAATTGTGGACAAGTACGCGGCCCAGTGCAAATTAACTTCTCACGCAGCATCGAGCCAATTGTACAACAGGAAGTCACGATAACTCGCGTAACAGTAACGCGTAAAGAAGATGAGAAATCCACTGAAATGGGCCGAAAGCATATAGTCCCATACGCCCTCTATCGGGTAGAGGGTTATGTTTCGGCAAAGCTCGCCAACGACTCAACGAAGGGTACTGGTTTTTCAGATGAGGATCTCGAGCTTCTGTGGGATGCGCTTGCCAATATGTTCGAGCAGGATCATTCGGCAGCAAGAGGAAAGATGGCGACCCGAAAGCTGATCATCTTCAAACATGCGAGCGATCTAGGTAACGCCCCATCACAAACCCTGTTCGATGCCGTACAAGTGAAACGCGTCAAAGCTGACGGACCAGCGCGCAGTTTTGCCGATTATGCCGTTATGCTGAATCGAGACGGCATACCAGAAGGGGTAACGATGATCGAAAGGGTATGAAATCAGAATATACATCTGATGAATT
>JAJFUJ010000050.1 GCA_021372475.1 Chloroflexota bacterium
TGATGCACAATATCAATTTCGAAAAGAGCCTGCAAGGCTGTGATGCGCGCTTGCCGCCTGACCTTCAAGTTACACCCCGTTCCGCCTACTCTTCAGCAGCGGATGATTCGATCTCTTCGATATGAACGTCTACCGAGATAACTGGCATACCAACCATCTCAGTAATCGCCCGCGAGACATCAGTCTGTATTCGACGGCCAAGGTCATATAAATTAGTGCGAGGCTTGGCGACTACTGCGATATCCACAGAGACTGCGTTATCTACTACCTCAATCCGCACGCCATCAGTGGCCACTTTCCCCTTGAAAAAGCGGTTTACATCGCTAGATATATCACGATACATTCGAGAGACACCCACGACAGAGAGCGTGGTAAGCCTGGCGATAGTTGCCAACACTTGAGGCGAGATCCGTACAGCGCCCATCCGTTCCTCGGTTTCTACTGGCTCCTGATGCGGCTCGGATTCTGTCGTTGACATGATACTCTCACCTCCTGCCTATATCGTCAGGCATTCTAAAACGCAACTAGCTCTCACTTTCGACGGTTATCACCTGGCGCCCGTCATAATTCCCGCAATTTGGGCATACACGATGCGATAGCCGCATCTGCCTGCACGATGGGCAGCGCACGATTTTCACGGCCGTCAATGCATCGTGTGCTCGGCGCAGGTGGGTCCGGCTCTTGGAGTGTTTACGCTTTGGATGAGGAGTCATCGTGAAACTTCCTTTCGGTATGTTTATTCTTTGTGGGCTAATAACTGGGTCAACACTGACAGTCTTGGGTCAGTAAATGTGCTTTTGCACGAGCATGTACCCTGGTTCAAGTTTTGACCGCATTCCGGGCATAATCCCTTGCAGCCGGATTGACAGAGGCTCCCTCCTGCAACTTCGACCAGGGCATACTGGCGCAGGAGCTCGCTGATATCAATAATGTGATGCTCATCGATTAGCAAAACAGGGTCAGCATCTTTATCGAGCTTGATTTTAAGCCCCGTTTCGATATCGATGGTTGGCAGATACTCTTCATCAAAATGCAGCTTAAACATCCTGCGGGTCGGTTCAAGACAGCGCCGGCACACTTGGTTGGCCTCAAACTGCGCATCAACGGTGGCCAGCACACCTAATGCGCTACGCATAAGCACTACCTTGCCTTGGAACCGAACAGGAGATGGATTATTCTCATCCAGTTCTGCCAACTGCCCATCGAGATTATAATGGCGGGTAGCTCCAATGCTTTCTTTAATTAGCTGGGCAACATTGTACAACATACTAGCTTATACCCTTAACCCAAGTTGCCATTATACCCCCGCGATATGATGGTGTCAAAAGTTATCTCGATTGACCGAGTTGGACTATGCCTCTATGATACTTGTACAAACACTAGGCTATAGGAGTCTTATACATGAGCCGTTTACAATTTCCATCCAGTTTTATCTGGGGCACCGCGACGGCATCTTTTCAGATTGAAGGCGGCCGAGATGACCGTGGTGACTGCATTTGGGATGATTTCTGCGCCTGGCCCGGCAAGGTAGTTAACGGCGATAACGGCGACACAGCGGATGACCATTACCACCTCTATAAGCAGGATATTGGGCTGATTAGGTCACTAGGTTGCCAAGCATATCGGTTTTCGATATCCTGGCCACGTATCCTTCCTGAAGGTGCCGGCGAGGTTAACCCAAAAGGGCTGGATTTCTATGACAAGCTGGTCGATGCGGTGTTGCAGGCTAACATCACACCTTTTGTAACGCTTTATCACTGGGATCTGCCGAGTGCATTACAGCGCTTGGGCGGCTGGGCAGCTCGCGATACCGCCTACCGATTCGCTGATTATTGCCATATTGTCTCTGAGCGCCTTGGGGACCGGGTTACGCACTGGATTACCCATAATGAGCCCTGGGTGACGGCATTTCTCGGGCACGGCTCCGCGGTTCATGCTCCTGGTTGGGCTGACCATTCCCAGGCTCTACAGGTTGCCCATCATCTGTTGCTGTCGCACGGCCTGGCGGTGCCGATTCTGCGCCAGACCAGCCAGCCTGGCACAAAAGTCGGCATAACTCTCAATTTATCACCTGTTTATGCTGCCAGCGATGATGAACTCGATGTAAAAGCCGCTACGAGGCATGATGGCTATGCCAACCGCTGGTTTATTGATCCGGTATTATTAGGCAGTTACCCTCAAGATATATGGAAGTATTACGATTGGCAGGTTCCGCGGGTAGCGCCTGAGGATATGGATATCATCGGCACGCCAATCGACTTTCTGGGCATCAACAACTATACTCGTGCGGTCATCGCTCATAGTGACACCGGCTTTTTGCAGGCGCGCAGCGTCAGACCCGAGGGTGAATATACTGCAATGGATTGGGAAGTCTATCCACAAGGATTGTGTGATCTGCTCCTACGTATAACCCATGATTATGGTAATCTGGATTTGTACATCACCGAGAACGGCTGCTCGTATGATGACCGTCTCGAAGCAGACGGCACTGTGCATGATAATAAGCGGATAGCTTTTCTCAACAAATATCTGGCGGCCGCCCACGACGCTATCCAGCACGGCGCCCCATTGCGGGGATACTTTGTCTGGTCGCTGATGGATAATTTTGAGTGGGCGTTCGGGTATACCCGGCGTTTTGGCATCACCTATGTTGATTACCAAACCCAGAAACGCTATCTAAAAGACAGCGGATTGTTTTTCCGCCAGGTTGTAACACATAACGGCCTGGAGACAGGATAGCGAACTACGACCCTGGAGCGTATTATGACCGACATACAAATACTCAAAGATCAGGCCTGCGCAGCTATCGATAAGCACAGAGCTGATATCATCGCGCTTGGTGAGGATATTCGCGTTCACCCTGAACTAGGGTTTAAGGAATTCCGCACCGCAGGCCTGGTGGCCGAACACTTCAGAAGCTTGAAAATCCCGCATCAAACCGGCCTGGCGGTTACGGGAGTCAAGGGAATTCTGTCAGGCAGGAGCAATCTCGCGTCTGTCGCCTATGTTGGAGAGCTGGATTCCGTCCTCGTCAGAGACCATCCGGATGCAGATCCTCTCACAGGGGCTGCGCACGCCTGCGGCCACAATGCCCAGATTGCCAATCTCATTGGGGTGGCTTACGGGCTCGTGGAAAGTGGCGTGCTGGATAGCCTGGATGGCAGCGTTATCCTGCTGGCCGCGCCTGCCGAAGAATACGTCGAACTCGAATATCGCCTCGAACTGCGAGAACAGGGCATAATCGAGTTCCTGAGCGGTAAACAGGAACTCCTCCGCATGGGAGCTTTTAGCGACGTGCAGATGGTGCTGGCGACGCACCAGGGGAGCCGCAAAGAACCCGGGATTATTTCTGACGGCGGTCCATCCAACGGATGCGTCGCCAAACAAGTGCGATTCATAGGGCGCGCTGCGCATGCCGGAGGCGCTCCACATGACGGCATCAATGCGCTGCAGGCAGCCCATGTCGCGCTCGCAGCCATCAACGCCATCCGAGACACGCTCAAGGATAGCGATCACATCCGTGTGCATCCCATCATCACCAAAGGCGGCGATCTAGTGAATGTCGTGCCTGCCGATGTGCGCCTGGAGATGTATGTGCGCGGCGCCGCTACCGATGCGATCCGGATAGCCAGCCAGGCTGTCGATCGTTGTCTACAGGCCGGCGCGCTGGCCATCGGCGCGGAAGTGCAAATCACGACACTATCAGGCTATATGCCTAAGATAACGACGCAGCCGTTGAGCCAGCTCTACAAAACAAACGCCCTCGCGCTTCTGGGCGAAGCTGCCTGGTTCGCCAGCGAATTTGGCGGAGGGTCTACCGATATTGGCGACGTCTCGCAGGTGATGCCCGCCATCGAGGCGGTAAGTGTCGGCTGCACTGGCGCAGGCCACGGTGCAGATTTCCGTATCCTTGATAATGACCTGGCGTATATCGTGCCCGCCAAACTTGCGATAATGACGATTATTGATCTATTGGTCGACCAAGCAACGCAGGCCAAGTCCATACTATCTTCCTACCAGCCGGCGATGACCTTGACGCAATACCTTGATTTTATGCGTTCGCTCAATCAAAACACGCGCTGCGATTATCGCCCTGAAGAGTAAACAGTAAGCTCCTTGGGCTGTCAGACAGCTACGTTTATAAAGGATGAAGGCTCGCGTATTCGGTTCAGTCGCTGCACATACGGGTAACCCAGTTTCTACCAGGCGGTTGTTCAGCGAAAAACCGGTAGTTCATGTTAATGCTGCTCTCGGTGGCAGTTTACGGCATTCATCGAGTCTCCTGACTAGGGTAACTGGCCAACAAATTACTTATAAACTGCATAAATGGCATTGCGCGTGGAGGTTAGTATGACAAGCTTCATTCGCCCGAACCGTTTCGGTAACGGATTTCTGGATAGTTCCAGCGGTGCGCCGTTTGTCCCAATGGGCGCCAACTACTTTGACCCTAAAACCGGCTGGGCGCCCAAAATATGGGCCGAGTATGACCACGAGCGAGTGGCGCGCCAACTCGGCCAGATGAGCGCCGCCGGGCTGAACTCGATTCGCGTCTTCCTGGATGTGATGACGCTCAATCCCAAAAAGGGGCAATATAGCGAGATTGGTTTTATCAAGGTCGATGATATGGTTCGTATTGCCAGCCAAAACGGCATTCGCATTATTTTCAGCGGACCGAATTTCTGGCACGGCTTGCCAGAGCACCGCCGTGGTGATATGTACGCCGACCCGGCTCAGACTGACCAAATTTGTGCTCTGTGGCAAGTATTGGCAGCCCGCTACGGGCACGAACCCACTATAATGACGTGGGATTTGTTCAACGAGCCGATGGTGGGATGGCCGAGGCAGAGAGACGCTTCATTTAGCCAGGCACGCCTTGCCAAGTGGCAGCAGTATGCCCGCGCTGCTGGTTTTACGCCCGGCGATGACCTATTGGCGATCGAACCTGCCGCTGATAAGGATATCTGGTGCGAGTATGTGCGCTTCCAGGAATCATTGGCTGAGGATTGGACAAAGATCCAGTGTGAGGCGCTGCGCAGCGCCGGCGCTCGGCAGATGATTAGCGTAGGGCTCATCCAATGGTCCATACCGATTCTACTTCCGGCCAACCTCGGTTACGGCGGCTTCCGACCGCAGAAGATTAGCAAGTATTTGGATTATATGTCGATCCATTTTTACCCAATCCTGATGAACAACCAAGCTGGCATCGCCCCGGAGCTGCAAGTGCAGCGCGCTTACCTACAGGTGGTTACCCGAGCAGCATATATTCAGGGCAAACCGCTGGTATTGGAAGAGTTCGGTTGGAAAGGCGGCAAGGCGGTGCCTGGTGAGACGCGCGTTTGGCCGCAGGAGCATCAAACGATGTGGGGCAGCACGTTAATCGATGCGACCAGGGATGTCTGCTGCGGATGGTTGAACTGGGGCTATGCCGATGCGGCTGACCCGCACGCCGATATTTCGGCCGCCAGCGGTCTGTGGACAGAGGATGAGCAGCTCAAGCATTGGGGCAAACGCTTCAGCCAATATGCCCGCCAGTTCACTGCCGAGCCGCCAACCTATGCGCCGGCTCGCACCCACTGGGAGGTAAACCGCTTTGATTTTCTTTACGGACACCAAGGGCATCCCGCGCTGGATTGGCTGGCAGGAAAACTAAACACCGAGCCGTCGGATAGCGTTGAGGTAGTTTTCACGGATTAAGAAATCCGGTATGATTGGGCATCCATCCTACCAAGAACAAGAGGACCAATGCTTAGGTTTCATCCCCTTCTACAGGACCAACACGCTGTCGCTATCCTGCGCTTTGCCGTACCAGAAACGCCACAGCAAATTGACTTCTACAACGCCGCCCAACGGGCAGCCGGCTTATTGCAGTTAAAGGCAGATTGTGATGTAACCATCAAGCCCAATGCGACGGCGGCAGAGCGCTTTTTGATGCCGGAATCCGGGATAGGCACCCATCCGGCCTTTATCTGGGGATTGGCGGATTATCTGCGGACGAACGGCCTGGATAAGCGGGAGCTGGTAATCGTCGAAGATCCGCTCAACGTCGATTTCGGCTCTGCCCCAACCTGGCAGGGCACAGGCTACCTTGAACTAGCGGCAGTCACCGGCGCTGTATTGCACTCCCCTACCCTGGCCACCTGCGTCGAGCGGCCGGTACGCAATCCGCATACTGCCCCGTATCGGCGCGTCAGCCAGTATGCCGTCGACCCCCAAAGAGCGCTGCTCAATGTGCCTAAGCTCAAAACCCATAATCTGGGGATTACGACCATATGCCTCAAGAACCTGATGGGCTTGAATTACGGCCCCGAGCGCCACTTTTGCTCCCAAGCGATGGCTGAAATGCCGGCGGGTTGCCAGAATACGGCGCACGCGCGCACCGAGTGGATGGATGAGGCTTTGCACGAATGCTGGCAGCAGGGGTTGGCGCGCCGCCTAGCCGATTTGGCCCAGGTTATCACCCCGCAGCTCAATATCGTGGAGGGTATCGTCGGCCGCGACGGCACAGGTTTTCAAAATGGTAATAATATCACCCTCGGGTTGGTCATCGCCGGGATTAATATGGTCGCTGTCGACAGCGTGACCAGCTATCTGATGGGCTTTGACCCCGAGCAGCTCATTTATCTGCAAGCCGCCTCCTCAGTCGGCCTGGGCAGCAACCGCTTGCAGGACCTGCACTGCTACGAATTGCGGGATAATGAGCTGGCACCATGCGCATCACTCGAGACCTTCAAGGCTCAACCGCCTTTTGAGGCTAACCGGATGCTCAAATCAGCTCCATAAGCTGCTTTTATCAAGCGTTGGGTTTACGCATCGTGGGGAACCTGCCGCCTACTCCGCCTGAGTTTGGCATAACGCTTCGCCTGCAGCCTGTGTTCACGGCTGGCATGCGGGATTCGTGTGGCAAAGCGTGTTTTGCGTTCAATGAACGCCCCTCGCAGCACCGTGCTTAACTTCAGCAATGCTATCTGCCGATTGCGCCATTGGCTGCGCTCGGTTTGCACACTGATACGCAGCACCCCCTCATCCAACAGGGGCGCTAAGCACTCCAGCAGCATCTGGCGCTGCTGCTCGTTCAAGCTCGGGGAGTTGGCAACATCAAATGATAACTCAACCCGCGTGGAGACGCGGTTCACATTTTGGCCGCCTGGCCCGGCAGCCCGAGAAAACCGCCAGCCCAGTTCCCTGGTGGGGATACTGAGCTGGCGGTTAATAAAGACAACTTCATCCATTCCTAGCTGCCAGCGATAAATTCCTCAACCAGTCGGCGGCATTCGTCGTCATCGAACTGCTGCGGAGGCGACTTCATAAAGTATGACGAAGGCCCAACCAGAGCGCCACTCATACCGCGGTCCAGCGCGATTTTGCAGCAGCGCAAGGCATCGATGACCACACCGGCAGAGTTGGGCGAATCCCACACCTCGAGCTTGCATTCCAGTTTGAGAGGCACCTCCCCAAAAGTAGTGCCTTCCATCTGGATATAGCAAAACTTGCGGTCGGTAAGCCAGGGAACATAGTCGCTGGGGCCAACATGCACATCGCCCGGATCCATCGTATAGTCCAACTGGCTGGTAACGGCATTCGTCTTGCTGATCTTTTTGGATTCCAACCGTTCGCGTTCGAGCATATTATAGAAATCAGTATTACCGCCAAAGTTCAATTGGTAAGTGTGGTCCAGCCTGACACCGCGAGTGCGGAACAAGTGCGTCAGCACCCGATGGGTAATGGTGGCGCCGACTTGGCTCTTGATGTCATCGCCCACGATCGGCAAGCCACGGTCGCGGAAACGCTGCTGCCAATAGTCTTCCCTGGCGATAAACACCGGGATACAGTTGACCATGCCGCAGCCGGCATCGAGGATCTGCTGCACATACCACTTTGTAGCCATCTCTGAACCCACCGGCAGGTAGTTGATCACTACATCGGTGTGGGTATCCTTTAGGATGCTGACAATATCCGCGGTAGGTCCGGGCGCCTTGACGATTTTTTCCTTCAGGTACTTGCCGAGGCCGTCGTGGGTCATCCCGCGCGAAACGGTTACTCCCAGGTTGGGAACATCTGCGAATTTGATGGTATTGTTTGGCCCAGCCCAGATAGCCTCAGAAAGATCCTTGCCCACTTTCTCGGCGTCGATATCGAATGCAGCCGTGAACTCGATATCCCCGATATGGTAATCCCCCAGGCGGGCGTGCATCAAACCCGGAATGAACTGGTCATCGGGAGCGTTGCGGTAGAACTGAACCCCCTGCACGAGCGCCGATGCGCAGTTACCAACCCCAATAACTGCAACTCTTACTTGTTTCGATCCCATTCTTTCCCCTTCTGTGTAGTGTTGTTGTGATGTCAAACGAAACGGGCTTTACGAGGCCCAGACACGCTGTATCTTGACCGCTGCGGCAGCGATATCATCCATATCATGCGTCGAACCAAGCAGCACTGCCTGATGCAGCCAGAGCCCGCGTTTGCCAATCTCGGTGGTGACTGGGCAAGGCGGTTGTGCCGGTACAGCCAGACCCAGCTTGCGGCACATCACCGCAATACGGTTTACGATAACCGGGCTCTCCGAAAGCGGTTCAGGATAACCCATCGTAATGGGAATCCCCTCAGCGTTCATCGCTTTGACAAATTCTGGCGTCGGCCTACCGCCAAATGCATCGGGATTATACCACAGACGAAATAAATGATTGGCACCGCGGGTGACGCGCGGGTCGGGGCGGGTGGGCGTGAGTCCCGCCACTTGCGAGAGCGCTTCGGCCAGGTAGGCGGCGTTCGCGCTGCGGCGCGCTGTTTGTTCCTCGATGCGGGTCAACTGCACACGCAAAATAGCGCCCTGCCATTCTGCAAGACGGTAATTGCTCGCCAGCACCGGGTGAAAATACCAGGCTTTGCCGCGCTGGCGCCCCACATTCTGCACCGACCAGCAGCGGTCAGCCCAAGCTTCGTCATTCGAGACAATCATCCCGCCTTCGCCGCCGGTGATGTTCTTGGACGCCTGGAAGCTAAAGCATCCCATATCGCCTATCGCCCCGACCTTCCGCCCGTTCCAGATGGCCCCGTGCGCCTGGCAGGCGTCTTCGATGACGAGCAAGTTGTGCTTACGAGCGATAGTGCAAATCGCATCCAGGTCTGCCGGTTCGCCCGCAATATGCACGGGCATAATGGCCTTGGTGCGGGGTGTGATGAGCGCCTCGATTTGCTCGGGATTCATATTCCAGGTTTCAGGGAGGACATCAGTAAAACGCGGCACCGTGCCAACCAGCAGGCAGGAATTGGCCGTGGCGATAAAGGTATAAGGTGTGGTAATGACCTCATCCCCCCAATCGATGCCGGCTGCCCGCAAACATACCTCCAGCGCGGCGGAACCGTTGGTGACTGCCACCCCATACCGAGCATCCTGGTAAGCAGCAAATTCCTCTTCAAAGGAATGCACCTGGCTGCCGCCCGGCGCCCACCAACCTCCGGAATGCAGGGTTGTGAGCAAGGCCTGTTCCTCATGCTCATCCCACTGCGGCCAGGAAGGAAAGGGCAGACTACGTTGGGGAGCACCACCATCTATAGCTAATTTGCTCATATATACCCCCTGAAAGATGCTCCAATAACTCTATCCTTTTCATGTCGCGCTGTCAATGTGTGTTTGCGCAGTAGTTGGCTCCCGCCTATTATTAACCACAGACTGCTTGAGGAGGATGCATTATGGATGAACTGCAAGGTTCCATTACCCTGCGAGATGGACGCACAGCTGTTGTCAGGCCGCTCGAGGCCGGCGACAGCGAGCCGTTAACGGCATTTTTCCTCGGCCTCTCTGAGCGCACCAAGAGCCGTTACGGTCCGCACCCTTTTGACCGCGAGACTGCCGAAAAGCTATGCTCCAGCATCGACAATAGTCATACTATCCGTTTTGTTGCAGCTCTGGACGCGGTTTCCACCCAATTCATCGGCTATATCATCCTCAGCCGAGAGATATGGAGCGGCGACCGTGAGCGCTACAGTTTCCTTGGCTCATTCGATGATACTGCCTGTTTCGCCCCGGTGATAGGGGATGCTTTCCAAAACCAGGGAATAGGTTACCAAATGGGGAGCCATGTGCTGGCTTGCGCTCGCAAGATAGGGCTGAAACGGGTGATACTGATGGGCGGTGTTATGGCTGAGAACGATATAGCGCGTCGCGTCTATACCAAACTCGGGTTTCGTCAGTTGGGCGAATTCATCACCCACCAACACGGCGATGTCCTGAATTACGACATGATGATTGAGTTCTAGAGGCGATATTAATCATGAAAATACTTGTTACCGGCGGAACCGGCAGCGTTGGACAGGAGACTGTCAGGGAACTCGTTCAGCTTGGCCACGAGGTGCGTGTAATCGGTAGGCGCGCCGACCAAGCGGTTTCCGGAGCTGCTTACCGCCCATGCGATATCACGGATTTTACTGCGCTCAAGGAACAGATGCGAGACATTGAATCCGTCATCCACTTGGCAGCCATTCCCCACCCTGGTATGGGCACCGGCCAGGAGATATTCCGCATCAACTGCTCCGGCACTTTTAACGTGTATCAGGCGGCGGCAGAAACAGGCATCAAGCGCGTCGTTACCGCCAGCTCCATCAATGCCTTTGGCTATAACTTTGGCGTCAAGGATTTCGACATCCAATACCTGCCCATCGATGAATCCCATCCTACCTGTACCAGCGACCCCTATTCGTTTTCCAAGCATGTGACGGAGGATATCGCCGACTATTTCTGGCGCAGAGAAGGGATCTCGGGCGTCTGCTTGCGCTTGCCCGCAGTGATCAACCTCAGCAGCGGCCATTCGGATTGGCGCACCGGCGCACGTACAGAGACGCTGGCGTTGTTTGCCGAGCTGCATCAGCATCCTGAGGCGGGCCACGAGCGCGTCGAACGGGTACGGCAGCAGCTACATCAAATTCGTATGGAGCGCACGCATGAACAAGGCTCCTGGCGCAACAGGCAGGTGCCGCCTGATATGCTCATTATTACCGGATGGACCAACTTTTGGACCGGGCTTGACACGCGCGACACTGCTCAGGCATTGATCAAAGGGATATTCGCGTGCTACGAAGGCAGCCATCCGCTGTTTGTCAACGATAGCCGGAATGTTGTCGGCGTCCCGTCTTTCGAGCTCGCCGCAACATTCTTCCCGCAAGTATCGGCTTACAAAATCCCCTTCGCAGGGCAGGAGGCTTTGGTAAGTATCGAGCGCGCCCACAAGCTGCTTGGTTTTGAACCCGAATATCATCTGGCAGATTTGTAGCAAAGGAGCCGATTCGATGGCTGTGATGAGCAAGCGTGAGCGTGTGCTCCGCACACTGGCATTTCAGGAGACCGACCGTGTGCCTGTCTATGACATCCTGCAAAATGATGGGTTGATCGAATACCTGACAGGCGAAGAGCTCACGGTCGCCAACGGTGATCGGGTGAAAGGCGCCGCTATCGGACGCTGCCTGGATATGACAAGGATGCCAACCGGTCCTCAGGAGCCGCGTATCATCCCGGGTGAGGACGGACTCGTTATCCAGGTAGAGCGCTGGACAAGCTGGTATATCGAAAGACCGTGGCATTCCCAGCATGAGCTTGTCACCTGGATCAACAAACAGATTGATAAGGAAAACGCGCGCGTTTTCGACGCTGTTTATCGTGATGCCTTTGTACGTCAGGTACAGCACTTTCAAAGCTTGTTCGGCGATGATACCGTGCAGATTATCGAGTCGGGCGCCGGTTTGACCGAGATGTACTCACCGATGGGCTGGGAGACGTTCTCTTACCTGTTGGTTGATGAACCCGAACTCATCGATGCCTGGCTCGAGGCTCGTAATCAGGCAGAATTGCGTCGCGTGGCCTGTATTGCCGATCCAGAGCTGGTGCCGGTGGCGCTTACCTATGATGATATTGCCTATAAGACGAGCACCCATACATCGCCGGACTGGCTGCGGCGTTACTGGTTCCCGCGGCTAAAAAGACTCAACGCTGCCTGGCATGAGCGCGAGACGCGCTGCATCTTTCATTCGGACGGCCGGCTCTGGGGTGTGCTCGATGATCTGGTCGAGGCGGGCATAGACGGCATCAATCCAATCGAGGTGCAAGCCGGTATGACGGTGCGCGAGCTCAGAGCTAAATACCCCCGATTGGTCTTAACAGGCGGAATAGATGTCTCAGAGCTCCTTCCTTATGGCACCCCCGAGCAAGTGCGCGCTGCCGCTCTCGAAAATATCGCAGCCACGGACGGACTTGGCTATTTCCTGGGATCGTCTACCGAACTGCATTGGGAGATACCCACTGAAAACATTATGGCTATGTTTAATGCAGCCTGGCATTCAAAGAATTAAACCGTTGTATTAGTGTGCATCTAGTACCCAACGGCAGGGTTATAAGTACAAACATCCTTGCTTATATGGAAGCGCCGTGATGAAAACTATACGACACCGGTATCAGCTTTTCTTTATAAATGCATACAGTTTCGGCATCTCGTTTATGTGGAATGCCATCCATCCTGTATTGCTGCCATTGCTCATCCTGCAAATCGTCCCGGATGCCCAAAAGAACACTGGATTAGGGTTGCTGACCTCGACCGGTTTAGTCGTTGCTCTCATCGTTCAACCGATTAGCGGGGCTATGAGCGACGCCACGAGACATCGCTGGGGACGCAGGCGACCGTGGCTGTTTTACGGCACACTCGGCGACCTGGTTTTTCTTACTGTATTGGCATTAGCCAAAGATTACTGGGCATTGGCAATCGGTTACATCGGCTTGCAGTTCACTTCGAATCTCGCCCATGGCGCTAACCAAGGACTCATTCCTGACTTGGTCCCCGTGCAAAAACGCGGGGAAGCTGCGGGTATCAAAAGTGCCGTGGAAATTGTAGCCCTGGTAGCGGCATCTGTTATCATTGCGCGCATGAATCGCAACGCCGTGCCTCAGCAAGTCACTTCGCTTCTGGTAGTGGCGATGATGCTTGGCTTTTCGCTGTTAGTCACCTGGTTGGGGGTACAGGAGGACAAAAGCGCCAGCGCGAAGCAGCCATCGATACAGAAATTGTCGCTGCGAGAGTCCATGCACATCGACCTGAAAAGCAATCGAGATTATGTCAAATTAATGGCAGTGCGTTTCCTATTATTTTTCGGAGTGTACGCCGTACAAGCTTTTGCCCTGTACTATTTCCAGGACGTCCTGCAGATAGCAGATCCAGCGCGGCTGGCCAGCAAGGTGCTAGGCGTCGTGGGAGTTGGCGTACTCGTGATTGCCTATCCATCCGGCATACTGCTTGAGAAATTGGGACGTAAATCAATCAGTATGATCGCCTCTGCGCTATGTGCGTTCGGCATAGCCCTTTTGCTATTCGTTCGCGGTTCAATTGGCGTGTTAATTGCCGGTGGTGCGTTGGGGACAGGACTGGGCATCTTTTACACAGTTAACTGGGCATGGGCCACCAGCCTGGTACCTGCAGCGGAAGCCGGCAAGTACCTTGGGTTATCCAACTTGGCTACCGCTGGCTCAGGCGCTATTGCGCGAGCCTTGGGCCCGATTGTCGATCTAGGGAATCGTGCTGCCCACAACGTCGGTTACTATAGCTTATTCCTGACCGCATTGATTGCTGTGTTGGGCTCTTTGTGGCTGACCGCGCGGATGCCAGAAACGCGGACTAAATCCGAAGACCCTTTTCCAGTCAGGAATGTATTTATCGCCCAATAACAACTGGGGGATGCCGATGCCACTCAATAATCTGGTTGCATTTACAAGTTTGCCGTTTGGGATACGCGGCGGCAACTATGAGCTGACTACACCGAGTGGTCAGGTTACTATTATTATTACAGATCTCACTTTTAACCCGTTTGTCACTCTGGCATCGCGGCCGTTTCGCGCAGGCGCGCTACCCCAGAACGGTCACGGAGAAGGGTTTATCAGCTACACCTGGTACGATCACCCATTCGTCCTACGAGTAACCTTCGGTCATGGCCTTGCTTCGCTGGGATCCATCAATTCACTGGGGACGATCGTTCAGCACTTACCAGAGTCTTTCGACCTTAACGATGTACAGGCGACTTCAGCTCTGCGCGAAGCATTCACCAATTCAAGCCTGGAAGCTTTCAACCAATTAATTGCCGTGATGCGGCGTCAAGCTCGCTTATACCACTTGCATGACCTCACGCGAGCGGACATTCAGATAACTGTCCGTAACGAGAACGGCCAGGTCGTAGCGGATGACCCGCTAGAAGGTCAGCTCGCTCACGATGAAGAACAGCCGACCTCCAGCCTCGACCTGATGGACCGCGACGAGACCTGGTACCAGGACCTGCGCCAAGAACTGTTAACCAACGAGCCGATCGATTTGGCTGATGATTTGCTGATGGAAGCGGAGCGCGCTCTATCAGAACGCTTCCCGCGCCAAGCGTTGGCAACCTGCCATACAGTCCTGGAGACAGCCGTTTCGAGCCTGCTCACAGTTGGCATGACAAAACGAGGGTTGCCGAGTGCCGCTATTGACGATTTGCTCCTGAACAGAAGCCTGGCAGCCAAGTTGGACTCGCTGCTCGAAACCTATACCAGTTATAGCCTCAAACGGCACAACCGCCCGCTGTGGCTCCTGTTCAACCAGCTCTCTGACCTGCGTAACGATGCTGTTCACCGCGGGCACAATACAACGCGTTCAGAGGCAGAGTTTGCGCTGCAAGTGACACGTGATATCCTCGCCTGGTTAGCTTTCGTTCGGTCGCGCCTCAAGGGACAGAACCCCAAGTAGATTCCTCATATGCTAAAGGAAACACCCACACTTCATTGGACTGACCAGAATCTAGATGGTTCGCAGCCTGGGTCTTAATAGCCTGAGCGCCGTTTCACGCAGTATTTTACGCCTGGCTTGCTCAGTGATATGCGCAAAGACAATACAGCCGATGGCATAGTGCGGGTCAAACCAGGGCAGGTCGCAGCCGAAGACGATTTTGTCTTCGCCGGCTTGCTCTACCACCCTTTCGATTAATCCGTTAACGGCATAGGCAGCGGTTAATTCCAGATAGACATTTGGCATACGAGCAGCCAGGGCAATGCCTGCGTCCCAGTTGCCGTAAAACGAATGCCCGCAAAGGATATCGATCTCTGGGTACTGCTCGGCAATCTGTGCCACCTTGGGCACATCGTCATATGCCGACCCGCCCCAAGTATGAGACAACAGCAGCAGATGTCGTTCGGCCGCGAATTCGAGGGCCGGCTTATAACGCTCGCCGTTGATCGGGTATTGGTGGAAAGATGGGTGGAACTTTATCCCTACCAAAGTCTTGCGCTCGTCATATAAATCCAATTCATGAGCGGCTTCCTCTGGATAATTTGGATTGAAAACCAAGTAACCATTCCAGCGTCCAGGGAAAGCAGCAGTAACCTCCGCTATTTCCTGGTTGCCACGTACCATATCGGCCAAGGCAGTATGTCCGCTCGAGACTATCCGCTCCACCCCACATCGGTCCAGGGTTGCAATCATTTGCTGGGAATCGTGGTTGGGCATATAGATTCCACTAAAATGGCCGTAATGACCGTGCAAGTCGATAATCGGGCAGCTTGTGCAGCAGCCAGTCGCCAGGAACTCTTGAGCAATCTGTGAATCGTTCATGATAAATCGGCCTTTCCCAGCATACGGGTCAAGTTACCGCCTGCGATGGCTGCGCGCGCCTGTTCGCTGATAGCACAGCGTGCGAGCATCAAACGCACGCCTCCCATTGGGGCATATGGGAAATTGCTGCCCAGCAATAAACGCTTGTAGCCGTAGCTTGCTACCAAATCAGCTATACCGCAATCCAGCTCGTAGCGCGAGATATCCAGGTACAGGTTGGTATAATGCTCCAGAAGCGGCCGGAACAAGCGGTCTTCTCCCCACGGCCCATGCCCGGTTACAATCAGCGTGAGGCTGGGATACTGCTCCATCAATCGGTACACGGCCGGCCAGCCTATTGACCGCTTGACAAAGAGCGGTATTCGACGCAGCGCTACTTCATCCAGAAACTTGCCGAATACCAGGCGCTCCAGGATATAGCGATGCTCTTCCGGGAATGCCCATAAACCGCGGATGTTGCTCTGTGCCATCTCACGGAAAAATACCGAGCTCTCCGCCAACTCGCGGGTTTGAGGCGGAAGAATCGCCCACGTGCCGATAAGCCTTGGCTGCCCGGCCAGCTCTTCCGAAAGGGCAGCATTGCCAACCACCGGCGATTGATCAACCATCAGTGCATGGTGTACTACTGCGGCGGAAATCCCATGCCAATCCATTTCCGCCAACAGCTCAGATGTAGAGATACAGGGTTTGACAAGCCCGGCGGTCGGCCTGCCAAAAGCGGCGTTGCAGTCCCAGTATGTTATATCTTCCACTCATCCTCCCAGCGTGTGAGAATAAACGGACCGTTCTCGGTGACCGCGATGGTATGCTCAAAATGAGCGCACAGTTGGCCGTCAACCGTCGCGACTGTCCAATGGTTGTTTTTGATATAGAGTTCTTCGGAGCCGACCATCACCATAGGTTCCAGCGCAAACGTCATCCCCGGCTTGAGCAGGGGGCCGCGATCTGGGTGCCCCCAGTTGGGCACATCAGGTTCTTCGTGCATCTCGCGCCCTACACCGTGGCCGGTGTATTCGCGCGCGACACGGTAACCTTTGCCCTCCACAAATGATTGGATGGCAAAAGACACATCCCCCATATGTGTTCCCGCCCGGCAGGCAGCAACTCCGATACGCAGAGCTTCAGAAGTTACCCCCAGCAACTGCCTGGCCTGCGCCGATATACGCCCGACCGGCAGCGTGATGGCAGAGTCGCCGACAAAGCCCCGATATATCGTGCCGCAATCCAGGCTGATGATATCCCCTTCTCTCAAGCGGCGTTTACCAGGGATCCCATGAACTAGTTCCGCATTAATGCTAGCATTAATGACGGCCGGGTATGGTTTTTCCGGGAATTCACGGTTAGGATAGTTCAGAAACGCCGGTGTAGCGCCGTGTTTGCGCAGCACTTCCGCAGCAATGCAATCAAGCTCGTGGGTAGTAACACCCGGCCGAACCGCTTTGGCCATCTCCCACAAAGCCAGTGCGTTGATACGACCTGCCTCGCGCATCAACTCAATCTCGGCAGGTGATTTGAGTATTATGCCCATAACAGCCTCTAGAATTATTCAGAATCGGTATACCAGTATACTCTCTCTGTACATCCCTAGACAAGCTAATAGGATTGGGCTATAGTACGCGCAAAATCCGGGGTTAATACACGTGCAAGACAGCGACTACCGTCTCGAAGGACAGGTAGGGATCGTTACAGGCGCAGCCAATGGCATCGGGCAGGCGCTGGCTATTGGGTTGGCTCAGGCTGGAGCGGATATCGTTATCTGCGATTTGCCCGCACAGCATCAACAGGCGGAGCAGACGGCTCAGGCGGTGACAGCAGTAGGCTGTAAAGCCCTGGTGCTAGAGTTGGATGTCCGCAGTGCTGCATCCATTGAAACGGCCGTATCCAGCGCCTGCAACTCGTTCGGACGACTGGATTTCCTCGTCAATAATGCCGGGGTCAATATCCGTAGACCTTTTCTGGAGTATAGCGAGGCGGAATGGGATGCCATCAGCTCCGTCAATCTCAAAGGCGTTTTCTTTATGAGCCAGGCTGCCGCCAGGCAAATGGTACGGCAGCAGCACGGCAAGATCGTCAGCATCGCCTCGCAGCTTGCGGCGGTGGCGATGCAGAATCGTTCGATATATGCGGTCACCAAAGCCGGCGTCGCTCATATGATGAAAGCGCTGGCCGTCGAGCTGGGGCCGTACGGCATAACTGCCAATGCGGTCGGCCCCACCTTTGTGGCGACGCAGCTCTCAGAATCGATGTTCAAGGACCCCGCGTTTATCGCCGAGAACCTGCCGCGTATTCCAGCAGGCCGATTCGGTTCGCCCGGCGATGTGTTGGGGGCGGTGCGCTTCCTACTTTCGCCTGCTGCTGATTTAGTGAACGGGCATCTGCTGCTAGTTGACGGCGGATACACGTGTTGGTAGGAGCTGAGATGAACCATTTTTCCCATATCCCGCTGCTCAGAGCTAAACCGGATAGGGAGCGCTTTACCGCGGCAATGATGGGTCGGGCACGCCCCAAGGCGCCGCCGTTGGTCGAATACCTGATCGATGATACCTTGCGCAAACCGATTGTAACCGACCTGCTTGGCGAGCAGTGGGTCGATGTTCAAGCCGGTGACCGTGCCAGCCTCGAGGCGTATCTGACTAATTTCATTGCTGTCTGGTGGCAGTTGGGGTACGATTTCGTGCGCTACGAGCAGTCTTTGCCCCTCTCAGAGCTGCATATCGAGGGTAACGATCCCTCGCACGCCAGCGGCTCGCGCGCCTGGAACGACATGCATCACGGAACAATTGCCACCTGGGCCGATTTCGAAGCGTTCGCCTGGCCGCAGGTTACGCCAGCCTTTTTTGCCAATTATGAGTTCCTGGCCAGCCATCTGCCTGAAGGGATGGGGCTGATCGTCAGCCACGGCGGCGGCATCTATGAGCATCTGGCAGCGATTTTCTCATACGAAGGACTCTGTTTTGCCATCTATGACCAGCCCGACCTGGTAGCGGCCGTAGTGGAGAAACTCGGCAGTTTGATGCTCGATGTCTACCGACAGCTCGTTCAGCTTGATAATGTCATCGCCATTTTCCCCGGCGATGATATGGGCTTTCGCTCCGCCACATTGCTGCCGCCCGATGTTCTGCGCCGCTACACATTGCCCTGGCATGCCCGTTTTGCGGCGGTAACGCACGAGGCTGGACTGCCTTATTTCCTGCATTCGTGCGGCAACTTGCGCCAGATAATGCCCGACCTCATTAATGCTGTCGGCATCGATGCCAAACACTCCTATGAGAACGCCATCCTGCCGGTTGACCAGTTCCAGGCTGAATATGGCAGGCGCATCGGTGTTCTGGGCGGAGTGGATATCGATATTCTGGGCCGCGGGACACCGGAGCAAGTGCGTGCGGAAACCCGCCGGATTATCGATATCTGCACCCCGCGCGGGCGTTTTGCCATAGGTTCAGGGAACTCGATTCCCAGTTATATCCCGCTCGAAAACTTTCTTACCATGCTCGATGAAGCGCAGCGATAAAGGAGTACACAATGAAAGGAATCATACTCGCCGGAGGGTTAGGCACGCGTCTTTACCCTCTGACTTTTGCTACAAACAAGCATCTGTTGCCCGTCTATGATAAACCCATGGTCTATTACCCAATCCACACTCTGGTTAGGGCCGGTATCACCGAGGTGATCGTTGTTACCGGAGGACCGCATGCCGGCGACTTTATCCGTGTCTTGAAAAACGGCAAGGAGTGGGGCTTAACCCACCTCGAGTATGCCTATCAGGAGAACGAAGGCGGTATCGCCCAGGCGTTAAGCCTGTGCGAAGACTTTGCCGATGGCGGTTCGATTGCGGTCATCCTGGGCGATAACACCACCGATGCCGATATATCGCAGCCAGTTGGCGATTTCGAACAGGGCGCAATGGTTTTTCTGCGTTCCGTGTCAGACCCCCATCGATTTGGTGTGCCGGTCTTCGCTGCTGGCGACCCGTCGCGCATCATCGCCATCGAGGAGAAACCAGCGCAGCCCAAAAGCCAGTATGCAGTTACCGGCCTTTATCTTTACGACAGCCGTGTTTTTGAATATATCCGGCGCACCAAACCATCCGGCCGCGGCGAGCTGGAAATCACCGATGTAAACAATATGTATATCGAGGCCGGCCAACTACATTGGGCAAAGCTGGAAGGCTTCTGGTCGGACGCGGGTACCTTTGAAAGCCTGTTCCGCTCAGGGCTGTATTGGGCGCAAAAGGCGGGCTGGCGCGATAACATAGAGTCATGACGCGCTGGAAGCTGTATTAGCAGCGTCGAATAAATACTATGACTAAAACGAGGAGGATCCCATGTATCGTGCTTTGTCAACCGGCGCAATCGGTGTAGCTGTTTCCTTCGAGGAAAAGGTGCGTTTGGCAGCGGCATACGGTTTTCGAGGGGTGGACGTCGGCATGCCCGAGATCGAGCGCCTTGGATTGAAGGGTGTGCGCAGCCTGCTGGCGCAAAACCATATCCTCCCTGCAGTAACCGGCCTCCCCGTGAACTTTCGCGAGGATGACGCGTCATTTGAGCGCGATATGGAAAAGCTCCCCGAATTTGTGCGCACGCTGACTGACCTGGGCTGCACCCGTTCCGCCACCTGGATTATGCCCACGCTCAAAGAGGGCACATTCGCTGCCGCCTTTGAGCAGCTACGCTCGCGCACTGCGCGTATTTGTGAGGTGATGGCGCCCTTTGGCATGCGCTACGGCCTCGAATTCGTGGGACCCCAAACGCTGCGAGCGGGCAAACCTGAGTTTATCTATGACCAAAAAGGCATGCTCGAGTTGATCAAGGCTACCGGCGCTAAGAACCTCGGGCTGCTGCTCGATTGCTTCCATTGGTACACATCCCACGGCACCGCGCAGGAACTGGCTCAGCTAACCGATGACTTGATTATCCTGGTACATGTCAACGACGCGTTCGCCGGTCGGGCGCCAGATGAACAAATTGATAGCCAGCGCGCTTTGCCCGGCGAGACAGGCGTCATTGATATGGCTGTATTCATGGGCGCCTTGAACAAAATGGCCTACAGCGGACCTGTGATAGTAGAGCCGTTCAGCCCATGGCTCAGCAAACTGACCCCGGATGAAGCTGTTAAAAAGGTTCAGGAGTCGCTGGACAAAATCTGGACCGCAGCAAATTAGTGGATAGCGCACTTAATACGGCTCACTACTGGGCAGCGAGCCGTATTAATTAACCTGGATAGCCCGTCAGCCGTTTACGTTGTTCGAGGTAATACAGATAATGCGCATACGGCACATCATCGGGCACACCGTGGTCAACCAGCGGGATAAAACCGCCCCTGGCGACTGCCGGCTTTAGGCGGGCAATTTCTGTATCGATAGCGCCTTTGCCAGCAATGAGCATGCGTTTATCGACGTTGCCCCAGGTCAGTATCTGCTGGCCGTACTGCGCCTGCAATTTATTGATATCCATATCAGAGGCAACCTCCAACGGATAAAAGCCGCGCACACCGCCTTCCAACCAGAGCGGAATCAACGCCTCGATATTGCCGTCACAATCCACCCAGGAAAGCTTAACGCCATGGTTGACCAGAAATGCAGTCACCTTTTTGTAGCCCGGTAGGAAGTACTCTCGGAACATATTCGGCGATACCAACGGGCCAGCCTTGTAGCACATGTCCTCCCAGAACATAGCAAAATCGATTTCAACCTCATCCAGAGCGCGGTGTAGCACACGGATGTAGAACTCGGCGAGATAATCGACTATCTCGTGAATGAGCGCGGGGTCATCGAACAGCATCATGCTGGCGCCTTCTACGCCCACCCAGTCGCGGATGAACCCGTAAAAACTGCCGCCGTCGATGCTGATGACATAGTCGCGGTTCGCCCACTGCTGCTTGAGCGCTGACCATGCTGCTTCATCAGGATACCGTCCCGCGTCATCCGGGTTGAGCTGGCTGTCGCGGTACGCCTCCCAGTCCATCCTGGACTCGATTGGATATTTGAGCCACTGGGTGCTGTGCAGTGAACCGTGCTCATCCTTGAACTGCTTAACCACAGCTCCGTTGCCGGAAAGGTAGACAATGTGGCTGGCTGTTTCCTCGTAAACGACCGGTTTGAAGCCAGGGAACGCGCTGATATTGACGGGCACGCGCTGCTCGCCCCAGAATGCAGAAAAAATACCCTCAAAGCCGAAATAATCGATGAACCACCGCCGTTGGTTGCCTTCCGGCAACTCGGGAGGGATCGGGCAGCCTTCACACCGCCAGCGCTCCGCAGGCCCCACCCAATCGCCCCAGTAAGGCAGATAATCAATCGGCTCATAGTTGGCGAACTTCCAAAAGCGTTCGCGAGCGTTTAGCATCGTTCTCCTCTTCCTTTTCTCATTGACTGAAATGCCTACAATCTAGTCTTAGCCTCAGCGGGAGCAGTACATGCGCAAGTTCGATAAACACGGTCTGTTGATTCGCCCAAAAGCATTTTACTTTTTTTACTATGCAGCACTAGCTGCCATCAGCCCTTACCTGGCTCTATATTATCGCTCTGTTGGCCTGGGCGGACGCGAGATTGGCATCCTGAGCGCACTTCCCCCACTTGTTACGATGATTTGCGGCCCCCTATGGTCTGCTGCGGCCGACCAGCACGGTGCGCACCGCGTGATCTTGATGCTAACCTCAGTCGGGGCGCTAGTATTTGGATACATCCTTTCACGCGTCGGCAGCCTTCCGACTCTCACTGCTATCGTCATATTATATGCCATTTTTAGGTCACCTATCGTCGCTTTGGCCGACAGCTCTGTCCTCAAGCTGTTAGGCGCTCATAAAGAGCGTTACGGCAGCCAACGCTTGTGGGGCGCAATAGGCTGGGGTTTGGCTGCGCCGCTAGTAGGCGAGTTGACCGAGCACCTGGGTATGCAATATGCGTTCAATACCTACGCTATGCTCAGTGTCGGCAGCCTCATATGCGCCCTTCTGTTACCCACAGGTCAGCCAAGTGAGCGCACGGCCATCTTCCATGGCATAAAGCATTTGTTTCGCCAGTCGACCTGGATTGTATTTTTGGTAACAATGTTTCTTGCTGGAATGGGTGCGGCAGTGAATTCGAATTATCTTTTCCTCCGTATGGAAGACCAAGGCGCCAGCCGTTCACTGATGGGCATTGCACTAACAGTAAGTTCTGTATCAGAGATTATAGTTTTTACGTTTGTCGGTCGGGCTCTTCAGCGTTGGGGAGCATACCGGCTGCTACTTGCTGCGCTGGCAGCCTCGAGCATACGCTTGTTTCTCTACTCTATCGTCCAGTCGCCTATCCTGGTATTGCCCGTCCAACTATTCCATGGGCTCGCCTTTTCGCTGCTGTGGTCGGCAGGCGTATCTTTTGCCGATTCGTTGGCGCCTTCAGGTCTCAGCGCTACCGCCCAGGCAGTATTTGGTGCCGTTGAAGCAGGTTTGGCTACCGCCTGTGGGAGCTTGTTGGCCGGCCTTGTATATGATAGCGCCGGTTCGACGGCAGCTTTCCGTTTAGCAAGCCTTCTAGTAGCCGTTGGTTTTGTTATTTTCCTTGTATTTAGTGTTACGGTTAGAAAAACAGGCTCTGTGAATGATTCGCTCACTTCCAGGTGAGTGTCGGGCTCTTGAAGATTTCCAATTCGACATCATCTGGACCGCGGAAAAATGCCAGCCTGATATCGCCAACACTTTTTGGCGTAACATGAAAGCGGACGCCTTTGGCAACGAGCGCAGCATAGGCTGCGTCCACATCGTCGACCTCAAAAGCCAGGTGGACAATGCCGGTACCGCCAGCCTCAGCGCCATTCGGTGCACCCTCCATGAGTTCGATGGTGGTGCCGCCTATTTTGATGAAAACGATGGTACTGCCCGGTATGCTGCCTACAATTGGGAATCCTAACGTCTCCGTATAAAAGGCTTTAGCTTGCGCCAGGTTGGATGCTTTGATGGCGATGTGATGGATGGCTCCGATGGGCATTTTGCTCCTTTCCGGATACAGAAGGTAACGATTCCGATGCCAAGACTTATTTATGCAACGGATAACTCTGCCTAGTATAGAGCGAATGCAATAAGGATTTCAACAAGTTTTTACTGGTAATATTGTTGGCAGCGAAATGCTGGGTCAGTTGCCACTCGACAATGTTGTGAACCTGTGGTACAATCGCGCAGTGTCAATCAAGGCAGCCTCTCGCATTACTTTCACAGTATGCCCTTTCAACGGGGTGTAAACCTAGTATTGCAGTAGCTGCGTTCGCCAAGCAAGTGTATCAGGAGGAGAAAAGGATGTTCAAAAACAGGGCCGCAATCGTTCTCGCTTTGCTGCTTGTAGGTGCAGTCGTTCTCACCGGCTGTAAGACGAGCCAATCCACAGAAGCTTTAAAGTTCGGTGTCGTTTTGGTCGGCCCTTATAACGACCACGGGTGGAGCCAGGCTCATTATGAAGGTGCTCAGTACGCCGAGACAAAGGTAAGTGGCGCTTCGATGATTTATCTCGACAAGCTAAACTCTTCAGACCGCCAGGGAACCACGCTTGAGCAGGTGGTCGAGGATATGGTGGCCCAGGGCGCCAAGATCATATTTACAACCTCGGATGACTTCCAGGCTGATACGGATACGGTCGCCGCCAAGTATCCTGACATCAAGTTCGTGATGGTTTCCGGCGACCATGCCAAGACCGGCGTGGCCCCATCCAACGTCACCAACGTGATGGGCAAAATGGAGTATATGAAAGCCGTCGCAGGGTGCGCGGCCGCCCTCAAGACCGAGTCCAAGTCGATCGCTTATCTTGGGCCTCTCATCAATAGCGAGACACGTCGTTTGGCATCCTCCGCCTATCTAGGTGCTCGTGATTGCTACGAACAATACCGCGGCGGCGACCCGAACGAACTGAAATTCACGGTGAACTGGATCGGTTTCTGGTTCAACATCCCGGGCGTGACGCTTGATCCGACTCAGGTATCAAACGACCTCTTCAACCAGGGCGCCGATGTCATCCTCTCAGGCATCGATACTACCGAAGCCATCGTTGTCGCCGGCCAACGCGCCGATAAAGGTGAAAAGGTGTGGGCTATCCCGTATGACTATGTGGGCGCCTGCGACCTCAAACCCGAGATTTGCCTGGGAACGCCGTACTTTAACTGGGGACCCACCTATGTCAAGTACCTAGAAGCTTATAAAAACGGAAGCTTTAAGCAAGATTTCGTCTGGAACGATCCGGACTGGAAGAATATCAACGACCGCGATACTAGCGCCGTTGGTTATGCGATGGGCGATGGTTTATCCGATGCCGACAAAAAGAACCTGGAGGACTATATCTCCAAGCTTGCCAGTGGCGAGATCAAGCTCTTTACAGGCCCGATCAACCTACAGGATGGCACTGTATATGTAGCGGATGGCCAGGTAGCCACCGATGACCAGATTTGGAATCTGCCGCAACTACTCGAAGGTATGCAAGGCGCCAGCCAGTAATGGCTTCGTCAAGGGGCAGGCCTAGACCTGCCCCTTATTTCTTTATACGGGTTTTCTAAATGCATATCGAGCTGCAGAATATTCATAAATCGTTCGGCACCGTCCACGCCAATGCCGGCATCTCGCTCGAGATACGGGAAGGAACAATCCAGGGATTACTCGGTGAAAACGGCGCCGGCAAGACCACCCTGGCTAAAATCCTATCCGGATATCAACGTATGGATTCTGGGAACATCTTGATCGACCATAAGCCAGTCAGCTTTGGCTCCCCTGCAGAAGCGATCCGAGCGGGTATCGGTATGCTGCATCAGGACGCGTTGGATATTCCGGCGCTGGATGTGCTGGACAATTTTATGCTCGGCTCCGATACTTCACTATTCCTCTCACCCCGCCAGGCCAAACTCAAGCTGCTGGATTTATGCCAGCGATTTGGTTTTGCCCTGGATCCAAACACCAGCGTGAACAAGCTGACTGTAGGCGAGCGTCAGCAACTGGAAATAGTTCGCCTGCTGGCCCTTGGTGTTAGGGTAATGATACTGGATGAGCCAACTACCGGGATATCATCACCACAAAAAGTGCTCTTGTTTCGTACACTGCA
Source organism: Chloroflexota bacterium (assembly GCA_021372475.1). GTDB lineage: Bacteria > Chloroflexota > Anaerolineae > UBA1429 > UBA1429 > JAJFUJ01. The sequence goes on from JAJFUJ010000050.1 coordinate 25,666, forward strand.
CAGGCTGGCCAGCGAAGGGATATCGATCATCTTTGTCTCGCATAAGCTGGATGAAATCGAACAACTGTGTTCTGAAGTGACCGTCCTCAGGCAAGGAACAGTTGCTGGCAGCGTACAATCTCCTTTCTCTACCAGTGAGTTGGTGATGCTAATGTTTGGGCAGCAGTTCTCGGTTTCACCGCGCCCCGGTATCACCCTGGGGGAGCCGTTGCTGGAGCTGGATGATGCCGCCGTAAGCAGCTACCGGCTAAACGTCGCGCATATGAACCTGAGCGTGCGCGCCGGTGAAGTAATCGGGCTGGCGGGGCTCGAAGGCAGCGGTCAGCAGATGCTGATGCGCGCTTGTGCGGGCATAACGCCTTTAGCTCATGGAAAGATAAGCATACATAACCATGATCTGACCAACCGCCCTTATCAAGAGTTTTTACAACTCGGGGTAAGCTTTGTCCCGGCTGCACGTTTGGAAGAGGGGCTGCTGCCGGGGATGACCCTCAAAGAGCATTTTGCCTTGCTTAACGGTTCAGAGTTTGTGATTAACTGGCGGCAAGCTGAGGAAATCGCCCAGCGGCAGATCTCTGAATACAATGTGGTCGGCACGCCTGATACGCTAGTGCAGTCCCTTTCCGGCGGTAACCAACAGCGCGCTTTGTTAGCGATGCTCAGGCCCGAGCTGCGCTTGCTGATTCTTGAGCATCCCACCCGCGGGCTTGATATTGGCTCAAGCCGTTGGATTTGGGAGCATCTGCTCAAACGGCGCGAGCAGGGCACCGCGATTTTGTTTACCTCGACTGATTTGGATGAACTCGTTGAATACAGCGACCGCATCGTTGTATTTTCAAGTGGGATAATGTCCGCTCCCGTCGATGCCCGCCAGGTTAGCAGCGAAAGCCTGGGGTATATGATCGGGGGGAAAAGCACATGAAGTTGCGAGAGCGCCTTTCAGCATGTGCCTTATCTGCCGCACCGTTTGTGCTCACTTTTGTTTTCTGTTCATTGATTCTACTTTTAGCAGGCGCCAACCCGTTTGCCGCCTTTAGCCAGATAATCAGCGGAGCGTTCGAGAATTACCGCAAAATCGCGGATGTGATTGTCGCTATGGTGCCGCTTCTGCTGTGCGCTTCCGGTATGCTGATAACCTTCGCGGCCGGCTTATGGAATATCGGCGTAGAAGGGCAGATGATTGCGGGCGCTATTGCGACAACCGCCGTCGTCAGACTCCTACCGCTGCCGGCAGGCTGGATGCTGCCCTTGACTGTTCTGGCAGGGATGCTCGGAGGAGCCGTCTGGGGCTTGCTGGCTGGGCTGATGCGCACGTATGGGAAGGTCAACGAGATATTCGGCGGACTCGGCCTAAACTATATAGCGACTGCCTTGACGAACTATCTCATCTTTGGCCCGTGGAAACCGGCAGATGGCGCCACGATGTCAGGGACTGATCCCTTCCCCGCCAATGCCTGGATGCCCGTTATTGGTGATACCAGAGCCAGCCTGCCCCCGATCATTATGGCCGTGCTGGCAGTCCTCTGCGTGTACCTCTTACTGCGCAATACGCGCTGGGGATTGCGCCTCAAGGCCATCGGCATGAACCGCCTGGCTGCTGAGCGTATGGGGATTAACACAAAGGCGAATATGCTCCTGGCGTTTGCAGCATGCGGCGCTTTGGCCGGCCTGGCCGGCTCACTGCAGGCCACGGCAGTATATTACCGGTTGATACCATCGATCTCTGGTGGGTATGGCTATCTTGCACAGTTGATCGTGCTGCTCTCGCTGCTGCGGGCAGAATGGGTACCCTTTATCGTATTCTTTTTCGCGGTTATTCATGTCGGCAGCCCGCGTCTCGAGCTGCGTCTGCAATTGGATTCGTCACTCGGAGGTATATTACAGGGCACGATAGTGCTCTTTTTCTTGCTGATGCGTGGTATTCGTGAGGTTGTCAAACGGCGCCAGGAGCGAATAAATGGCTGAATCACTTGTAGTCCAAACTCTGGCTTCAGTGGTAGCTGCATCTTCACCGTTGGTATTTGCCGGAATTGGCGAAACCATCAGCGAAAAGGTAGGCGTAACTAACCTATCACTTGACGGCAGCATTATGCTGGCAGCCATGACCGGTTTTGCGCTCGCTTCGCTTAGCGGTAGTGTTTGGGTGGGCATTGTAGGCGCGATGGTCGTCGGGGCACTGATTGCGCTGATTATCGCGGTTAGCAATATCAGTCTGCGTCAGGACCAAGTGGCTGTTGGTTTTGTGCTGACCCTGCTGTGCGCCGACCTGAGTTCATTCATCGGTAAACCGTTTGTACGTATCCCCGGCCCAAGCATGGCTCACATGCCGATCCCCGGGCTGGTGCAGATCCCAATCCTTGGTCCAATTTTCTTCAACCATGACATGCTGGTATATCTCAGCTATGTGGCGATCGCGCTGACCTCTATCTTGTTTAAACACACGCAGCCCGGTCTCAAGCTAAGGGCAGTGGGTGAGCGTCCTGAAGCGGCATTCGCGCGCGGGATAAATGTCAATCGGTGCCGCTACTTGTACACAATGCTGGGCGGCGCCTTGGTCGGCCTGGCCGGGGCAACCTATTCACTCAGCGTAAAGCTGGGTTGGAGTTACCGGCATACGGCTGGATTTGGCTGGATTGCGCTGGCTATTGTCATTTTCGGCGGTTGGAACCCGCTGCGTGTGGCTTTCGGGGCATACCTTTTCGGCGCATTGGGTTCGCTGGCGAGCATCCTGCAGCCATCGTTCCCCAATGTTCCGACGCAAGTGTTCCAGGCCGCGCCCTTTGCTTTGATGATCCTAACGCTGCTGTTGGTCAATGCAGAGTTCATCGAAAGGCTACCGCTCTATATGCCCAAGTTCGGGAACGCTCTACAGCGCATACTGCAAGGCAAACCCCCAGCCGGGCTGGGCAAACGGTTTGAATCCGATTGACCTCTAGCCCAGATACCACAGCACACAGGTTAAGGTCAATGCGCTGAACAGGGTCGAGAAAAAGATAACGCCCGTCACGTATTCGGCGTCCCCCTCGAATTCGATGGCCATCAAGGCTGAGGTTACCGCTGTCGGTGTCGAGGCTTCCGCTACGGCCACATTGCGCGCCAGGCCGCTCAGCCCTAATACTGGCGCCAACCCGAGCGCCAGCAGTGCGCCGACCACCAGACGCAGGAAAACACCGATGGCTATCTGTCCGTAGCGTTTACCAATCTGCGTCTGAGATAGCTGGATACCGAGCAGCAGCAGCATTACCGGCACGGAACCACGCCCGATCAAGCTCACCGCACTATGAATGGGCGCGGGCAGCTTGAGCTGCAAGGCCCTCAGCAATATCGCCAGACCGAACGCGTATAATCCGGGCAGTTTGAACACCTGCAGGAAAGCCTTCCGTCCGCCCGCCTTGCTGCGCGCTGCAAAGAAAGCGGAAACTGTGTTGCCAACCAGGTTCGAGGCGACAAAAAAGACTGTGGCCAACTGCAACCCCTCTTCGCCATACGCCAGCAGAATCATCGAAAGCCCAAAGTTGCCCGCATTCACAAAGGCAACGCTCAGAATTAGCGCGTCAATGGAACGCGGCGACCAGCGCAGGGCTTTGCCAACTCCCCAGGCTAGCAGGCAGAGCAAGCCTGTTAGTACAATGGTATACACGAACATGCGGCCAAAGGTATCGGCGGTGATGGCCGTTTCCATTATTGACGAGAGAATGAGGCACGGCGTAAGGACATAAATGGCCATCCTGGAAATACTTTTCTTTTCGACACGAAGCCACTTACCCAGAATGACGCCTGCGCCAATCACCAGGAAAGCAGGCAGAATATTATTCAGAAAAATCGGTGCAAACGTCGACATATCTTATCTATCTTTGCCTATTGAACTATCAGGTTAACCGCCATCGCCACGAGCAGGATTATAGTCGCGTAACGAAAGATAGTCGTGCTCATACGCCGAAAGACGAGGGTGCCCAGATAACATACGAGCATTGCGGGAACCATCATGATGAGCCCCATGCGCACTACCGGCCAGGTCGCAATGTGGTTTAGGATAAGCTGCAGCAGCCGCCATATAGTGGTACAGGCAAAATATACCGATAGTATTGCCTTAACCTGTGTTTTGTTCCAACCGCGCAGCAGGCAATACAAAACTACCGGCGGGCCTCCTGCCGCCACCGCGCCGCCGATGAATCCCCCCAATAAACCGGCCAGGCACGCCCAGGGATACGCCTGGTGTATCAGGGCGCGCTTGGGTGCCCAGAGCGCGACAACGCAGCCCAGCAACGTCGTAGCAGCCAGGATAATACGCAACAGTTCCGTATTGGAATGCGCAAGCATTATTGTGCCCAACGCTGAGGCCGGCAGTGAGGTGAGCAACAACGGCCAAATTTCACGCCAGGGAATGGCGATCCGTACAGTCAGCGCATTTTGTACCATAAGCGGTAAGGACGTGATAGTGACCAGCACAACCGCCTCGCTGAGCGGCATCAGGTTGGCATACAGGGGGGTCGCAATCAAGCCATATCCAAAGCCTGTGACTCCCACCACAAGGCTGGCTACGACGGTTATCAGCAGGGCAATGAGTGCTTGGACGGTAGGCATTTGACCATATCGCTTTCGAGTCATACAATCGAGTGACCAATCCTACGCGGGCTTGCATCGCGCGTCAAATAAGGGAGAAAAAATGGGCGGCGTATTGGACACGCTGGAAGAGCGGGGATTCGTTGAGCAGGTTTCGGATAAAGCCGGACTTGTGCGTGCCTTGGAGCAGCCCATCACCTTCTATAACGGTTATGACCCGAGCGCCAAGAGTTTCCATGTTGGCAATCTACTTACCATTATGGCGTTGGCTCACCTGCAGCGCGCCGGGCATCGCCCGATTACCCTGGTGGGCGGCGGCACCGGGATGGTAGGCGATCCCTCCGGACGTTCTGAAATGCGCAAGCTGCTCGAAGTTGAACAGATCCAGGCGAACGTCGATAAGCTGAAGGCGCAACTGCAGAGATTCCTGGATTTTGGCTCGGGCAAAGCCATGATGCTTAATAACGCAGAGTGGCTCTGCAAGCTGAATTATGTTGATTTTTTGCGCGATGTTGGCCGCCATTTTTCGGTGAACAGGATGCTGGCAGCCGAGACCTACAAAGTGCGTTATGAGAAAGACTCATTGTCATTCCTTGAATTCAACTACCAACTGCTGCAGGCTTATGACTATCTGCACCTTTACCGTACGCTGGGCTGCAAGCTGCAAACCGGTGGAAACGACCAATGGGGCAATATCCTGGCTGGAGTTGACTTGATCAGGCGTGTGGAAGGCGCCGAGGTATATGCGCTGACCTTTCCACTGCTCACGACCACGTCAGGCGCCAAGATGGGTAAGACAGCCAAGGGCGCCGTATGGCTGGATGCGGAAATGCTGCCGCCATACGAGTTCTACCAATACTGGATCAACACCGAAGACGCTGATGTCGTCAAGATGCTCAAGATATACACCTTCCTGCCTATGGCAGAAATTCAGCAGCTCGGGCAACTGCAGGGTGCAGAGATTCGCCAGGCTAAGGAATGCCTCGCTTATGAGGTTACCAGCCTGGTGCACGGCAAAGCCGAGGCCGAAAAAGCGCGCGAGGCCTCGCGCGCCTTATTCGGCGGCGCAGGCGAGAGCGAAGCGGTGCCCTTCACGGAGATTGATATCGCTGAAGTGCAAGAAGGGCTGCAGCTCACCAAACTGCTGCAGCGCGTCGGGCTTGCCAAGACGACCAGCGAGGCGCGGCGTTTGATCGAACAAGGCGGCGCCTACCTGAACGAGCAGCCCGTAACATCTATCGATGCCATACTCACTGCGCAAGATCTCAAAGAGGGGTCAGCTTTGCTCCGAGCAGGGAAAAAACGTTATCATCGCGTAACGTTCAGGTAATGAGGGTTAAGGGCCAATCCGACTCCGGAGGGATGCCAAAGCACAGCACGCGGAAAGCACAGTGTGCACAGACTGAATCCCCCGGAGCCGTTTCCATTCTCCTGGGGAAGTTTGCGCGTATAGTTTGGTTACGGGCAGCATCCGTTAACGACCGCTGCATTTCTGCAATACTGCTCGTAGCGTCCCCCTCCACCTTCTCGATATCTGCTGTTTGAACGCGCCAGCGTCTGCCGGCGCCGGCAGTCACCTCGGCTATTTCACAATTAATTAGCTCAGGGGAAACTGCCTCTGAACGCACGAGGTATAAAGCATACAAGTTGAGCTGCTCTATCGCCTGGTCGAGATGGCTGCCGAGCGCGGATGAAGTCTTCCAGTCGATCAGCCGATAACGGCCTGACTCCCTGAGGAGCACATCAGGCACAGCGAATACGGTAACATCGGCCACCGTGAATCTGCGCACTTCATCCAGCAACAGGAGCTCACCGTCACTTGCCAGTACCTGGCGATAAGCCGGGTGTTCAAGCAGAGCGTGCATCAGGAAATCGAGCCGGTTGAGTAAGGTTGCCTCATCCAGCCGATGACCAAAATAGTGATCCTGAAGTATGCTCTGTTTGGGGTTGATCCTGCCTTTTTGGCAGGCATTTTCCGACCGGTGCAGCGTTTGCTGCAGCAATACCCTGGCGGCAGTGCTGCTGGTTGCGCTCTCCCACATACGGCCGCTACGCCGGGCATGCAAGCTATCGCGGGCTATCCGATGCACAATACTGCCCACCAGGGCGGCAGCGCCGGTTAATCGTCCCAGCGCCAGGATGTGCGCGCGGTCGCCTTCTTCATCCGGGGCATTGCCGCCATACGGCGCATAATATTTATAATAGTAACGCCGTCTACACTGCCTGATCACCTGGCCCCGCGTAAAACTCCACGAGAACGGGAGCCGATAAGTCACCAGCCAGTGTATGTTCCCAGTAATTTGCATTGACGTTCTAGATTCCATCCCTTATAATGCCTATAGAACCAGTGGACGGAGGTTGTGATGGGCCCAGACTCTGAATCAAAGGTATATAAACAAGCAGTGCCGTCAGATCAGGAAGTACAACCCATTCCAGAACCAGCTCCTGCGCCAGAACCGGATACTGAACCAGCTCAAACGATCGATGTTCCCGAGAACACCAAGCATCTCATCTCACTCGCATTCACAATTCTGGCAGTGTTACTATATGGGGCAATCCTCGGGGGCGCGGTTATCAAAAGCCTGATCGATAGTACGTCCGTATTTACCCCCGGTGCACTGCGCGCCACGCAGATACTCAGCGGATTGGTCGGTACGGTAGTTACCGCCGGGTTCGCACGTCCGAAGAGCTCAAACACAAGTGTAACGCCACAAGCCAAGGAATCCAAGCTGCTGCCCAAACGGTTCGTACAAAGTAAACTGCTTGGGCTGGCAGATACCTTAGGATTGAATCTGCGTGGGTTGACGGGCAGCAACGATATGACCCTTCTGGAAGATGAAACGGTGCGGGCTGCTAAAATAAACACCGCCACGTGGGTGGCTATACTCTATTTTGTTATATATTTTCTGGTAGGCGCCGGGGCGTTTGTCATTACTGTGCTGCGCGCGCAAGTCCCAGAAATCATTTCCAGCAACGCCTGGGTATGGCTGGGCACCCTGATTTCGAGCAGCTATTCCTTTTTTTCTCTGGGCGAAGAGAGCAGTTCCTAGTGCTGGTTATAATTCGCGAAACCTGAGCGCTCGTAAGCCGTTGGCTGTTACCAGGAGCGATGAGCCTGTGTCGGCCAATACTGCCATCCACAACGTTGTCAGGCCAAAAATCGCCAATACCAAAAACACAGCTTTAATTGCCAGTGCCAGGATGACATTCAGCTTGACTAGACGCATAGTGTGCTTCGCAAGGCTAATTGCCCAGGGCAGTCGGCGCAAATCATCAGAGAGTAAAGAGACATCAGCAGTCTCGACAGCTACATCGGTGCCCGTCATGCCCATAGCCACACCGACATAGGACGCTGCCAGCGCCGGCGCATCGTTGATGCCATCCCCTATCATAGCCACTGCTTGATACTGCGCAACAAGCTTCTCAACAGCGCTCACTTTCTCCTCAGGCAGCAGCTCTGCGTGCACCTCGTCTATGCCTGCCTCCTGAGCAATGCGGTCAGATACCTTTTGGTTATCGCCTGTGAGCATAATCGTCCGCTCTATCCCAAGCTCCTCGAGAGCTTGGACTGTCTGCTGCGCTTCAGGGCGTAGTTCGTCGGCGACTGTCAGATAGCAGCTCTCGAAGCAGCACGCATCCTGGATCACTAGTACGGTATTGCCGGCTCCTTGCGCCTGCTGGGCTTTGGCCAGTATCGCACTGTCAGATGCAATTTGGACACTGCCCACCGCCACGCGATGGCCGTTAACTTGTCCCGTGATCCCCTTGCCCGGCAGCGCCTGCACAGCTTCCGCAGCCGGATAACGCTCAGCTACTCCGCGAGTGGAGGCTTCCGCTGTCACAGCCTTGCCCAATACATGTTCTGAGCGGTTTTCTACTGAGGCGGCCTTGGCAATCAGGTCAAGACAATGTTCACAATTCACCTCAACGTGGTCAGGCGAGCATTCACCGCCGATGACTTGCGGTTTGCCGACGGTGAGTGTCCCTGTTTTATCAAAGGCGATAGCGCGCAATGTGGCCAGACGCTCCAGATACACACCACCCTTGATGATGACGCCGGACTTGGCCGCTCTGGCTAAACCGCTCACCATCGTAACCGGCGTTGAAAGCACCAGAGCGCATGGGCAGGCAACTACCAGGGGGACAAGCGCCCGGTAAAGCCAGATACGCCAGGAGCCATCCCCCAAGAGCGGCGGTACGACGGCGATTAAGACAGCTATTATAACGACAATCGGCGTATAAACAGCCGCGAAGCGGTCGATAAATCGCTCTGAAGCAGATTGCCTAGATTGTGCCTGTTCGACAAGCTTGATGATGCGGTTCAGGGTGCTGTCAGATGCCAGGCTGGTTACGCGCACGGTCAGTGCGCCCTGGCCGTTGATACTGCCGGCAAAGACATCCGCACCGACCGTCTTCTCTACCGGCAGCGATTCGCCAGTAATGGCCGCCTCTTCGATAAAAGACTGGCCCTCAACAATCGTACCATCCATCGGCAGCCGCTCTCCCGGACGGATGCTTATCAAGTCGCCTATCTTGAGCTGTGAGGTAGGCACCTCAAGCTGACCTTCTCCACTCATCAGCAGCGCTTCAGAAGGGGCAATGGTCATGATTCCGCTGATAGCCTTGCGGGCGCGGTCTGCTGCCAGGTCTTCCAAAAGCTCGCCGATAGTCAGCAGCAGCAGCGTTGCTGCGCCTTCGGCATATTCGCCCAGCGCGGCTGCCCCGATGACCGCGATCATCATCAATACGTTCATATCGATTTTGCGCGCCTTGAAAAGCGATAGGTATGTCAAACGCAACAGCGGGATACCTCCCAGCAAGATGGCCGCCAGAAAGAGGATATTGGCCGCTTGCTCAGCCCGCAGCAGCCACTGTGCCATAAAACCCGCCGCAATCAACACGGCCATAGCAGCAACCTTGATGGTCACAGAGCGGGCACGCAGCCAGTTCAGCGCCGACGTTTTTTCGCGGGCAGGTTGGCTGGACTGCAGCTCAAAGCCAAACTCGCGGGTCACTTCATGGATGCGTTTATCGAGCGCGTCCGTCATCTCCGCCTCAATGGTCAAGCGTGCGGCGGTGTAGATAATACGAGCCGCGTGAACCCCGGGCAAGCGCCTCAGCGCTTCCTCCAGCGTATGGGCACAATCGGGGCAATCCAGCCCCTTAACGGTATATTCGGTATGTACTGTGACGATTTTGCTCATGGTTACCTCAGGCCAGTTCAGGAATGTTTGATGTGGTCAACGCTCTGCCGGAACATCATCTCGACGTGTTCGTCATCCAGGCGGTAGAGCACCTGACGTCCCTCACGACGGCTGGCTACAACTCGGAGTAAACGCAGCAAGTTCAACTGATGCGAGATGGCTGAAACACTCATGTCCAGCCGGGCAGCGATGTCGCTTACGGCAACCTCCGTGCCAACCAAAAGAGATATGATGCGCACGCGTGTCGGGTCGGCCAAAGCACGGAAAAGCTCCGCCAGGTTATCGGCCGTCGCCATATCCAGAGGAGCTCGTACAGCTTGTATCACTTCCATCTCTATATCCTTAAAACAGTTGAACACTTGCTCAATTATACAATATTTGTAATCGTTGTCAAGATCACAGACTGGATTCTGTGTGTTAGCGACACAAATAAACTGAGGCACCTTTGAATAAATGCTCCAAAGCACAATACAGCTCCTCGGCAGTAGATAGGGCTTGGTTAGCGCGCAGTTCGCGATGTCACCGAATCAGGTTTGCATAACAGTTTTCTCTATATTGGTTGAAACGGGATACATGAGGCCGCCAATCTGCAGTCCTTTCCTGTACACGCGGTGCATATTCCCACCTCCGGAACACCTAGAACACTGTTTTTGTCCATCTATACTATAATGGTTTGATTTAGGGCAATCTGCGGATAGCAATACCAGACACTCTGAATTGTAGGTATATGATAGGCACGTACATGAACTCAAATAAAGGCAGTGAGACCACTGCGTGGATCGGCCGGGTTCCATTGCACGGCGATTTAATTCTGGCGCCGATGGCCGGCTACTCAGACTTGCCTTTTCGCGTCATCTGCCGCGAACTTGGCTCCGCGGCCAGCATCATTCCCTGCATCCTGGACGATGGCTTGCTTTACGATTCGAAACGAACGGATGAGCTGCTGCGCGCAGCGCCTGAAGAACGCCCTCTTGCTATCCAGGTCCTGAGCAAAGATGAAGGCAGGCTGAGACGGGCTGCGCAGAAGCTCATCGCTTTGCAGCCCGATTGGGTGGATTTTAACCTGGGCTGCCCGGCCAAACACATCGCCGGGCGCGGACGCGGCGCTGCCTTATTGTGCCAGCCTCCGTTACTGGAAGCCCTTGCCCGCTGCCTAGTCAGCGAATTGCCTTGCCCGGTAACGGCCAAGATACGCCTGGGCTGGGATGAGAGCAACCGCAACTATCGTGAGGTTGCACTACGCCTACAAGATGCCGGCGTATCCGCCCTGGCCGTGCACGGGCGCACCGCCAAACAGGGGTATAGCGGTGCGGCGGATTGGAATGCTATCGCCGAGATTCGGGAGATGCTCTCTATCCCCGTGCTGGCAAACGGCGATGTGCGTGAACCTGCGGATATCGAGGCGATCAAAAAGGTTACCGGCTGTGATATCGTGCTAATCGGTCGGGGAGCTATCGGCAATCCCTGGCTGTTCAGCCGGCTGGAGTCGGGCACTATCCCCTGGCAAACGCGCATCGCGATGATTCAGCGTCATCTGCTGCTGATGACCGAACACTATGGAGTGAAGAACGGCGTGCGCCTCTTTCGCAAGCATCTGATACATTATGTTCAAGGGTTTCACGGCGCAGGGGCGTTGCGGCCGCAACTGGTGGCCGCAGAAACGCCTGATCAGGTGATGGACGTGTTATATGCATGGCAGATGCGTTAAACCGTTTGCCTAATGAATATAGGCGCGCAGCCACACACTCTCGGTAGTTGATTGGATGCGGTAATCCCCCATGATGGCGGGCAACAGCGCAAAGCGCACCGCTTGGAGCGCCAGAGGCGCCCCCGACCATGCTAGCTTGCCCGCCCCAACAATGCAGCCGATTATCTGGAAGGTAGTGCCATCGCATTTATTCTGGTAAGCAGCATCAGGAGCCAGCGAGATGCGTTCAACCGTAAACAAGGGCGAATCGACCAGAAGCTCTTGTGTACACCCCTGCGCTTCAGCGACAAGCTGAGGCGATACCGGGCGCGCCTGCGGGGCGTCCCAAGCGATGACGTCCAGCGCCTTGGCGATGTGCAGCGGCCGCGGCTGACCGTCGGCGCCCAGGCGGCCCCAGTCGTAAACGCGGTAAGTAGTATCTGAATTCTGTTGAATCTCGGCGACCACCACACCGGCCAGCAGCGCATGAATGGTGCCGGCCGGAATATTGAGCACATCGCCGGCGTGCACAGGAATACGCTGCAACTGCTCCGCCAGTCCTCCGTTTTTGAGTGCTGCTTCAAAGCCGGCACGGGTTACGCCAGGTGCGAGGCCGAGGATTAGTTCGGCGCCTGGTTGGGCGTGCAGCACATACCACATCTCTGACTTGCCCAGGGCGCCGTCCTCATGCTTTGCAGCATAAGCGTCATCAGGATGCACCTGCACGGAGAGGTCGCGTTGCGCGTCCAGCAGCTTGACCAGCAGCGGGAAGCGAATCCCCGAGCGCTCCCGCACAGCCGTGCCCAGCAAGTGTCCGCCCAAATCACCAGCGACGTCCTCCAAGGTACGCCACTTCCAATAGCCCATATCTACACGAGTCGTTGCACCTGGAAAGGCGGAGATATCCCAGCTTTCAGCCACGATACCTTCCGGCAGTTTACGCCCATAGAGTGTTTCGAGGTTTCGCCCACCCCAAATATATCCTTTGAAGACGGGTTCAAAGGTCATCGGGTAGATCTCTATCATCGGCATAGGAATCTCCTTAACGCGCACATTTTACGGTCCCACCGTTAGCGCCTGTTCCAGGCGTATGACATCGCCGGTTGGCTGCCCATCGACTTGCGCTGACAGCCGTTCCAGCGACGGCCAACTGTACATGCCAATCACGAGTCGGTATGTGCCCTTCGGCAGGTCAGCGGGAAGCTGCAGGACGTGTTCATCACGGATAACTTGTCCCGCTAACCAACTGGATGTTGGATACTGGCCGTTATTCGGTTCGCTGTCGTGCTGGGCTAACGGTGTGCCGTCGGCCCCTACAAGATGCACAAACACTGTATAATTGTCAGCTAACGCCTGTTCCGGCTGCCAGTAGAGCGTAACAGTTATGCTCGTGCCGGGGTTCAGCAGTTTCGCGGGTAAATCATAGCCGAGTAACTGCACCTGGCCGCCCAAAATAGCGTCAGTTGGATACGACGGAGCCAGGATTGTTGGGTCAATAGCACTTACGCGGCCTACCAGGAAATCGGTCACTACAGGCTCATTTACCAGTGTATGCCCCTGAGAATCTTGGATCGTATACAAACCTAAATTATCCTGTCTGAACGATATGCGCAAGCTGCCAAGGCCCAGGCTGGCGTTTTCCGGCAGTGCGAATGTTATCCGCGATGCATAGACTTGTTGGCTTGCCCAATCCCCAGGAGCCATCCCGCTGACTGGGTGAAAACTACGCTCCACCAGTACACCGCCGAAACGGTCCTGCAGGCGCAAGGTCACGCTGGGATTGCTGGCTGGGTTCGCACCCTGCCGCCAGTACAACGTCACGTCCACTATCTCACCGGGTAAGGCCGCAGCCGGCTCACAGCGGTATCCCACCAATTCGATATCCTCCCCGATGCGCCAACCGATTGGGCTGCTGTACGCCAGTTCGTCCTCAGAAGCAAATTCCGGCGGATTGAGCAACGGGCTGGCAAATCGAGAATCCGTTTCCTCACCTTCCTGTGCCTGCACTGCTTGATTTAAGGAGACAAACTCCCCGCGTGGCAAATCGAGCACATACACCTGGGCAGTTTCGAGGAGTTTACGCAAGCCACTAGCGGAGATGTCGGCGCCTGTCGTCGCCCAGCCTGGCTCATACCCGGCATACTGGTATTCATCGACAGCGCGCTCGGGCCCATCATTTGCCCAGACGATGCTGCCGGCGCTGCTGTATGCCGGGATGACGATATTGGCCAGGCGGAACCATGGGTATGGATTGGCGTTCGGTTCCTCGGTAATAGATTCATCCACCCAATAATACGGCAGATTGACAAAAGCAAGGCGCTGCTCGGAAGGCGTCTGGCGAGCGATTGCCGACATCGCCTGAACAATGCGAGTGGTTAAGGCGTAATCATGCATAGTGCGTGAGATAAACGGTAGCGCGGTGAACAAGATCAAGGCACAAACGGATGCTGCGCCCGCCCGAGCAAGCCACTTACGCCATCCGTGTTCGGCTAACTGCCATATTGCGCAGATAGTGGCTGCCCAGAAAAACGATATACCTAAGGAAGCGCAATAGCCCAAATACAGTGAGTGCTGAATATATGCGGAGGGCAACATTACGACGCTGGGAGCTAGAGAAACCAGGAACCAGCCTAATCCCCACAGCCATCCTCTTTGCCATGGTGTGCGTCTCACAAGATAGAAAGATAAGCTCAACACAGTGCCAGTTAAGGTGATGAGCATCCAAGTTTGGGGGTTGGCTGGTGCAATGAGTGGCACGAAAGGATATACCAAATACTGTAAAACGGCCAATAAATTGTCAAATAGCGTGTTCGGAGCGTTACCCCCGAGCGTCTTTGGGACCAGAAACCACCAAACCAACATATATATGGCAGGCATAACCCAAAATTGCAGCACGCGGAGCCAATCACGCTTACGCCATTGGCGTAGGGGATGACCCAGTATCTCGAGCGCAAGCACCATGAAGGGAAGGACGATCCCGCTCTCATGAGACAATATCGCTAGTAGCAGCATCAGATGGGCAAGTGCCCAGTATATCCATCCCGAGCTGCGCTTTGCTTTAAGGTACGTCAATAAAAACAATAGTGAAAAAAACAGCAACAAAGCATGAAATACAGAGGCAAAATAAGCCGCCACTTCTACGCTAAAGGGGAAGAAAATAAAGATGCCCGCAGCCGCGCCGGCAAAAAAGCGTGAGTCTGTCATGCGATAAGCTATGAGAAATAACAAACCTGCATTGGCAGCATTGAGAATGATAGACACTGCGTGAAAGACCGGCCCTTTGAAGCCGCCTGCCAATGTATAGAGCAACTTCATGAGCAAAAGGCCAATAGGGCGGTAATGATCCCAGTTTGCCAAGGGAAGTGTTAGCTGCGTAAAGCTATTGTAGGTTGCAGATTGAAAGTTAAGCCCGGCGTCATCGTACCAAAAACCAAAGCCAAATGCCTGCCGGTAGAGCACCAGTCCTGCCAAGATGCAGATAAGTGCTCCCAACCAGATGGGCAAAATGAATCGCTGCTGCCTTTGAACGCCGGATGGGTGATCAACTTGGGTCATTGTGCAATCAGTCACTTCATTTCGTCGAGATGCGCTAGTGCCGACATTCTAACCAAGAATGTACTATCTGCCAATGCGCTTTGTCTTGCTTGCGAATCCAGTAACTTGCATAATGGCTGCATACTTGCTACAGGGGTACAGCATGAAGGGAATACTAGATCTGGGTGGAGCCTGGAAAATCAAGGGGATTGACGGCCGGCGGGGAGCACCAGAGAGCTATTGCGCTGAATCGATCGATGAACGCACCTTTATCTCCGCCTGGGTGCCGGGCGAGGTGCACCTGGATTTGCAGCGCCAAGGCATCATCGATGACCCGCGCCTGGGCACCAACGCCTTGAATGGCCGCTGGATCGAAGAGCAATACTGGATATACCGCAAGGGGTTCAGTGCGCCGGCAGAGGCTGTGAGCGCCCAGGCGGCGTGGCTGATATTCGAGGGGCTGGACCTAGATGCCGATATCTACCTCAACGGCCGCCTGATCGGCAGCCACCACAACGCCTTTCGTCCCTGCAAGGTCGATGTTACCGGTATGCTGCGCGCGGGGGTTAATGTCCTGGCGGTGTTGTTGGACGCCGGATTGCACGGCGCGGGCGAACGTTCAGCCAGCGAATACTTGCCAGGCAAGGATGACGCTCCCCTGCACAAGCGCATGTGGCTGCGCAAACCGCAGTATCAATTCGCCTGGGATTGGAATCCACGTCTGGTCAATGTTGGCATCTTCAGGCCCGTTCGTCTGGAGTGGGGACCGGCCAGAATTGACCAGGTTACGATATACCCGGAGCTGACGGCAGACCATACGCAAGCTACGTTGCAGGTACGGGCTCATCTTGAAAACACCAGCAAAATAGATCGCCGAGCTGCTCTGCGCGTTTCCGTCGGCGAGGTCGAGGGCTGTGTCTGCTCTCAGGATATAATCCTGTTCGCGGGAGAGAGCGCTATCGAGGCCAGCCTGATAGTGTCCAATCCCAAACTGTGGTGGCCGCGCCCGCACGGCGCACAACATCTATATACTGTCAAGGTAGAACTGCTCGTCGAGGGTACTTTGGTAGACCAGGCGGAGCGGCGCACCGGCATCCGCAGTGTCCGTATCCAGCGCGATCGCCATCCCCTGGAAGGAGAGTGCTTTACCATCGTCGTCAACGACGTCCCTGTCTTTTGTAAAGGCGGCAACTGGGTGCCCCCCGATATGATCTATGCCAGCATAGACGCGAGCCGATACCGCGCTCTTATCGCTGAGGCGGCAAACGAGAATATGAACACCCTGCGCGTCTGGGGCGGCGGGCTATATATGGACCACGACTTTCTGGACGTCTGCGACGAGGCCGGAATCATGGTCTGGCACGATTGTATCTTTGCCTGCAGCAAGTATCCAGCGGGCGACCCCGCGTTTCTGGATGAAGTGCGGCGTGAGATAACGTATGTATCGCGCGAGTTGTCCCCGCACCCAAGTTTATTGGTTTGGTGCGGCAACAACGAACTGGAGTGGGGCGCCTGGGAATGGGGTTACGACCGCGGCCGGGCGCACCCCGACCACGCGTTATTTCATCTGGAGATACCCCGTATCTTGCAGCGTGAGGATCCCTCGCGCCCATACTGGCCCAGTTCGCCATATTCACCGGATTACCAACTGCCAAACTCACCCACCATCGGCGACCAGCATCCCTGGCATGTCAGCCTTGGGGTGGACCGCGAGGACTTCTATGCCTATCGCCAGGATGTGAGCCGCTTCCCGAATGAAGGCGGCGCTTTGGGCTGCTCCAGCCCGGCGACACTGCGGCAGTTCCTGCCGGAAGGCGAGTGTTATTATCTCTCGCCGAGTTGGGAATATCACGACAATGAAATCGCCTGGCGCGCCAACAGCTTAATGAACGAAGAGTGGTTCGCCGCTTGGTTGGGGTTACAGCCGCAGGGGCTGTCTCTCGAAGATTACGCCTTTTATTCCGGGGCGCTGCAGGCCGAGGCGCTGCTTGAGTATATCAACAACTTTCGTCGGCGCATGTGGAGCACATCCTCGGCGATATTCTGGATGTTCAATGATTCCTGGCCAGTAACGCATGGTTGGACTACAGTAGACTATTACCTGCGTCATAAACTGGCCTACCATGTCGTCCGGCGCGCTTTCGAGCCGATTCAGGTTATCCCCGTGCTTGAAGGAAAACGGATATGCATCTACGGCGTCAACGACACACTTAACGTCTGGCACGGCGAGGTGCGCTACGGGCTGACAAGATACGACGGCGCGGACAAGCTGGAAGTTGCAGCCAATGCGGTGCTCAATTCCAATTCCGCCACGCTGCTGGCGGAAATGCCTCTAGCGCAAAACGCTACGTTCGCTGCCACACAAGCCCTGGCATATGCGACTTTGTGGCAAGATGGCCAGCCCATCCGCCAAAACAGGGCTATGTTTTGCCAGCACAAACAGGTCGCCTGGAGCAAGCCGCAAATCAGCATCACGCGCGGTGAAGGTGCCTGTGTGTTCACCAGTCCGGTTTATGTTTGGGCGGTCTGCCTCGACCCAAACGGTGATACCGGCGTCGCTGACGATATGTTCGACCTGCTGCCGGGTATCCCGTACCGCATACCCTGGTCTCAGGATAAAGAACTGCCGCAGATAGTGCGCTGCGGGAACCTCTAGATAAAGAAACACGCCGGGTTAAAATCCGGCGTGCTATGTTACTACTGCGTTAGAGCAGCTTATCGGCCTGCGAAGCGACCTTGTGGAATGCGGCCGCAAACAGCTCGATTTCAGGCATATCGCGCCTGAAATATGGCACACCGGCCACCAACTCCGCCACCCTTTCGGTGACGGGCAGTTCGCCGATGCCCTGACGTAAATCCCGCTCGGTGAATGCCAGACGGGTGGGCTTGCCGTCGTGATATATATCGGCCTGGTTGAATACTGGGTGTAGATGCAGTTGGAAATTCAAGGCAGGGCCAGTGCGGCCGCCTTCTGCATTCACAGCCTCGATAAAGCGTTGCGCCGGCAATCCGCCCAAATGCTCAGGGGCATAGTGCGCAATGGGCATATACCAGGCGCCCATCGTGCTGCCAGACTCCAGGGGCGGCATGTGCACGCGTAAACCAGGCGTCTCAGCTAGATAACCCCAAAAACGCTTGAGCGCGGAATCGATCTCCTGCAGCCGTTCAGGATAATGTCTGAGCTGCACCCGCGCCATAGCCGATACCGTCTGGTTCATACGGTGCTTGACGCCTCCCAACGGCAAACCCGCCAGCGCCTTGAGATCCGGCAGGGTGAGGCTATCGCCATGGCGCTCATAGTGCCCGAAAGCGATTGCCCGTTCATAGATGCACTGGTCATCGGTACACAGGATCCCCCCTTCGCCGGCAGCCAGGCTCTTTTGCGACATCAGTGAGGCTGCGGAGACATCCCCAATAGCACCGACCATCCGGCCTTTGTAGAGGGTGCCGTGCGCATGGGATACATCCTCGATAACCTTGAGATGATGGCGGCGGGCAATATCCATAATCGGGTCCATGTCGGCCGGATAGGCATGGTAATGCACAACCATAATGGCCTTGGTGCGCGGGGTAATACGGCGTTCGATATCGGCCGGATCGATGCAGAGCGATACGGGGTCTATATCGGCGAACACCACCGTTGCCCCCAGTGAAAACGCCTGCAGCGCACTGGCCCAATAAGTGCGGCTGGGAGCGATGAGCTCATCGCCGCGGCCTAGGCCGACACCGTACATAGCGCCGAGTAAGGAGGCCGTGCCGTTACAATATCCGAGCGCGTACCGAGTGCCTTGCCAGGCAGAATACTCGGCCTCAAGCTGGCGCGTAATATCGGTGCCCGACATACTGCCTGCTCTGAGCACCTCGACTACAGCCCACTCGTCTTCCTCAGTCACAATCGGCCAGTGGAACAACGCGTCGGGGATATCATTAGGCACCGCTTTAGGCCCGCCCAACACAGCAAGTTGCTGGCTGACTACTCTATCCCAATCCATAAAACGCTCCTTAGCGCAATTTGTCCGCTTGCAGGGCTACTTTACGGAAAGCCGCCGCATACGGTTCTATATATTCAGGCTCATCATGCTTGAACCAGGGGACGCCAAAGGCGCGGTCGCCGACGGCTTCGCTGACAGGCAGAGACCCGCGCGGTTGGCGTAAGTCGCGATCGCTGAAGACATTGCGGGTAGGCATGCCGTCGTTGTAGATATCCGCCTCATTGAAAACGGGATGCAAGTGCAACGGAGCATTCACCCCACGCGCCGTCCGTCCACCCTCGGCGTTAACTGCCTCGATAAACCTGCCGATGGGCAGCCCGCCCAATTCCTCAGGGAGGTAGCGCCCCACCGGATTGTACCAGCCGCCCATCGTGCTGCCGGAGCCCTTTGGCGGGCGGTGCGCGCGAATTCCAGGCGTACCTTCCAGCAGATCCCAGAAGCGGTTGAGGGCTGCTTGAATCTCTGCCATACGCTCATCATAATACCTGAGTTGCACCCGTCCCATCGCAGAGGCCGTCTGCACGATGCGGTGCTTGACACCGCCCAGCGGCAGGCCGCGCAGCGCCACAAGCTCAGGGATCGTCAGGCTATCGCCATGGCGCTCGTAATGCCCAAAGGCGATGGCGCGCTCATAGATGAGGCGGTCATTGGTGCAAAGCATACCGGCCTCGCCGGCAGCCAGGCTTTTGCCCGACATCATCGACATCGCCGACACATCGCCGATCTTGCCGACTTGGCATCCTTTGTAGCGCGTCCCGTGCGCGTGCGAGACGTCCTCGATGACTCTGAGATTGTGCCGATGGGCTATGTCCATAATAGGATCCATATCGCATGGATACCCGCAGTAGTGCACAACCATAATCGCCTTGGTGTGGCGGGTGATACGATGCTCGATATCACACGGGTCGATGCAGATCGTATCCGGCAGGATATCTGCAAAAACCACACTCGCCCCAAGTGAAAAAGTTTGCAGGGCGCTGGCCCAATAGGTCAGGCTGGGGGCAATCAACTCGTCGCCGCGGCCAAGGCCGACACCAAACATAGCTCCTTGCAGGGCAGCGGTGCCATTGCAATAAGCCAAAGCAAATTCCGTGCCCTGCCAGGCGGCATATTCGCTTTCAAACTGCTTGGTAATGTCAGTGCCTGACATGCTGCCTGCCCGCAACACCTCTATCACTGCCCACTCATCCTCTTCGGTGACGATTGGCCAGTGAAACAGGTCGTCAGGAGGTGTAACGGTAACGGCCTTCGGCCCCCCCAGGATAGCTAAGGGTTGATGCACTACAGTATCGAAATCCATAGCTCCTCCCACAAGATAGCTTGTTGAGTTTATGCGGAGTTACATAGCATCAAAGAGCAGGTTGCTCCAATATCGTCTGCCAATGAACCGGACAGCTAATTGGTCAGAAGAAAATGCATTTAGAAAATAACTGTTGAGGTGCATTATCGCCAGCAGACAGCGCAACTGAAAGTGCTGGACTCAACCGATTTCTTGCAGGGGATCTAGGTACAAAGCAGCCTACAGTATCCCCTTGCTCCTTCAACATTGCCAGATAGTGTATAACAGTTCATTTACCAGTGCAAGCAGATTGCGGTATTCCATTGCGCTATATATTATAGCTCATATACTTGTTTGAGCAGTTGTTTTCGGGAGGAGCTATGACCAGATTGCGTGAACGCTTGTGGTACTGGTTCGATAGTATTATCTCTAAAGGTACAGGCGCAATGGTCACTTTACTGGCACTGGCTTCGTGTATCATTATAGTATTTGCTGGGGCAGCGGTCGCACTGACTGGTGTACATCCCGCTGACTCTGAACCTATTGGTTTTGTTGAGGGAAGTTGGCAGGCGCTTATGCGCACCCTGGATGCCGGCACTATGGGCGGAGATACTGGCTGGGGATTCCGCATTATTATGTTCATTACTACTATTGGAGGTGTGCTCATTATCAGCACGCTGATAGGTGTGCTGACAAACGGAGTTCAGGCAAAAACAGAGGATTTGCGTCGTGGAAAATCCAGAGTTATCGAACATGGGCATACTGTTATCCTGGGGTGGACCGAACAGATCTTTAGTATTATTCCAGAATTAATCGAAGCCAACTCCAATCAGAAACAGGCTTGTATCGTCGTCATACTGGGCAACCAGGATAAGGTGATGATGGAGGGACAGATACGCCAGCGTAGCGGCAATACCAAGCAGACCAGAATTGTCTGCCGCACTGGTGATCCCCTGGAGATCTCTGACCTCGAGGTTGTAAACCTGAATGAGTCGAAATCCATTATTATCCTCCCTCCAGAGAACGGCGAGCAGGATTGTGAAACTATCAAAACTGCTTTAGCGATTCTCAATTCACCTAAAAGACGCTCTGCACCATATCATATTGTTGCAGAATTGAGAGATGCGAGAACATTGCAGGCAGCGCGGGTGGTGGGCGGCAACGAAGTAGAGTGGGTCGTAACCAGTGACTTTGTGGCCAGGATAATCGCTCAAACCTGCCGTCAGTCTGGGTTATCCGTCATCTATTCGGATTTACTCGATTTCGAAGGGGATGAAATATATCTCTTCCAGGCGCCTGCTCTCATCGGCTGTACATACCAACAAACGCTGCTCGCATTTGAGAAAAACAGCGTGTTAGGCATATGCCGCGGTAACACAGAGTGCTGCCTGAATCCGCCCATGCAGCAAGTGCTCGACGCAGATGACAAACTCATTGTTATCGCGCAGGATGACGATCAGATCCATTTGGATAGCAACAGTCTTCATCGCCAGATCGAAACAAGCAACTTTTCTGATACTCAAAAAGAGATTGAGACAGCGGAGAAACTACTCATCCTGGGATGGAACGCACTTGGACCTCTGATTATCAATGAACTTGCATACTATATACCGGCTGGCAGCACAGTTCGTGTTATTTCAGCCAACCTCCCAGCTTATAATGTCAAAAAGGCTTCAGATGGGCACAGTACCTGGCCTCTCGTAGAGTTCCAGCAGGCAGATACTACCGACAGGCATATGCTAGATGCGCTTGATCTTGGGCAATATCAGCATATCGTTGTGTTGTGCTACGACGACTCGGACTATCAAAAGGCTGATGCCAGGACATTGATGACGCTGCTGCATCTGCGGGACATAGCTAACCAAAACGGGTTTCACTACTCTATTGTGAGCCAGATGCTGGATGTCCGTAACCGCAATCTTGCTGCAACAACCAAAGCGGATGACTTTATTGTAAGCGACCGGCTTATCAGCTTGATGATGGCTCAAATCTCTGAGAATAAGGCTCTACATGCGGTGTTTGCCGACTTGTTCGATGCCGCGGGATCCGAAATATACCTGAAGCCTGCCAGCAACTACGTTTCGCTTGATAAAAATATCGATTTCTACGTTGTTGTCGAAGCTGCAGCGCGCAAAGGTGAAACAGCTATCGGCTACCGGCTAACGGCACAGGCAGCCGATGTATCACATACATACGGGATTTACCTGAATCCGTGTAAATCCGAGCCGATAGTATTTACCCAGAGCGACAAAGTCATCGTCCTAGCAGAGTCGTGATTTTATGGCAGATACAAGTATTTCCGAGGGTGTTGAAAAAGAGGTTCTTTCCTTATACTTGCCCACTGGGAAACAGGAAGCGTCATTCCGACGCAGGCCGGAATCCAGTATTGATCTGATATATAGTGTAATATATCATATCATAACAAGCATAAAAGCAAGACTCGGATGGGTTCCTGCTTGCGCGGGGAATGATCTGCGAGTTCGCAACCCTGTCTTTCAGACACTACGGTGTCTCCAGTTGGATACTTTTTCAACACCCTCGTATTTCCGGCTTTTGACAAATCTTCTTGACATCGGGTATAATTACCCCTTGGCAAAGCCGAATTCTTGCATTTGAGCGAGAGCCAGTTGTATCAGCCCAGGTTTCCGGAGGATAAAGAGATGTATGCTGTTATAGAGACCGGCGGAAAACAATATAAAGTCTCAGTCGGCGACCATGTCGATGTTGAGTTGCTGGAAGCTAATGCGGGCGACCTGGTCGAGCTCCCGCGCGTGCTGATGATTGCTGACGGCGATCAAGTGCAGGTGGGTAAGCCCGTTCTCGAACAAGCCAAGGTGACGGCTCGCGTACTAGGCACCATGCGCGCTCCGAAGGTCATTATATTCAAGTACCGCGCAAAAGAGCACTACCGCCGCAAGACCGGCCACCGGCAGGATCTTACTCAGCTACGCATCGAGTCCATTCAGGCTTAGGGCTGAAAGAGGGAGAACAAGCTATGGCACATAAAAAAGGTAGCGGCTCGAGCGTCAACAACCGTGACAGCCGTTCAAAGAGGTTAGGCGTGAAGCGATTCGATGGCCAACTCGTCAGCGGCGGAACCATTATCGTCCGTCAACGCGGGTCGCGAATCGAGCCAGGATTGAACGTTGGCATTGGCAGCGATGACACGCTTTATGCCAAGATGGATGGCTTCGTTAAGTTTGAGTTTGCCAAACAGGGCAAGAAGCGCGTCTCGGTATATGCCGAAAAAGTAGAGGTCTCATGAAAGATAAAATCCATCCCAAGTATTACCCGAATGCCAAGGTAATATGCTCGTGCGGTAATTCCTGGGAGACAGGATCTACCAAGCCGGAGCTGCATACTGATATCTGCAGCAACTGCCACCCGTTTTTTACAGGCCAACAGCGTATCGTCGATACCGGCGGCAAGGTAGAGCGCTTTACGAACAAGTTTGAACGCGCTTCTCAGCTCAAAAAGGAAGTCGAGGAGCGTTCAGCCGCACGTGAGGAACGCCGCCGCGCTAGGGCGCTGGTTGAGATTGTGGATACCGACGAATCTGTAGAGCCCATCGAGGGTCTTGCAGAAAACAAGTAACGGTCTCTCGGCAAATATAAAGAAATCAAGGCAGAGTGGCAACCGGCTCTGCCTTTTTTTCACCTACACCTATTGCGAGGCGTTCATTGAAACGTTTTGATTACGGCGGGCAGGCGGTTCTAGAAGGCGTGATGATGCGCGGCGAAAATACCTGCGCCGTTGCCGTACGTAAACCTGACGGGCAAATCAGTATCCGCCAGGAACCGTTGAATCCAACTATCTATCAGAGCCGTATTCTTAAATTACCTGTGTTGCGCGGCCTCAGGATGTTGGCAGATTCGCTGGGTATCGGTATGCGCGCGCTGTTCTGGTCAGCCGATGTTGCAGTGGGCGAGGAGCAGCCCGGCGCCAAGTTTTCGGGTCCCGTAGCCTGGGGTACAGTCGCGCTGTCGCTGGCGTTTGGAGTCGGCTTGTTCTTCTTACTGCCAGCTTTTATCACCGGGTTAATTGACCGCGCCATCACTTCGGCCTTTCTCAGCAATTTGCTGGAAGGCCTGATTCGCCTTGCGATAGTTATCGGTTACCTGGCATTAACCGGTTTGATGCCAGATATGAGGCATGTTTATGCATACCACGGCGCGGAGCACAAGACCATTAATGCTTATGAGGCGGGGGCTGAACTAACGCCTGACAGCGTTGCTCGATATTCAACCGCGCATACCCGCTGCGGCACCGGCTTTTTACTCGTCGTGCTCGTCATATTCATCATCCTGAGCACATTTTTCGGCCGTCCCGCTTTGCCACTGCGCTTGCTAACCAGGCTACTGCTTATCCCCCTGGTGGCCGGCATCGCCTACGAATGGGTTAAATTCAGCGCACATCACTATCAATCCAGTAAGCTTATCCGTATTCTGGCAGCGCCGGGGCTGGCACTACAAAAACTCACCACGCGCCAGCCTGAACCTGCGATGCTGGAGGTTTCCATTGCAGCGCTGCAGACGGTGCTGGCATCTCAAGTAGCGGCAACTGCGGCGCCGGAATCCATATCAGTAATTGAACCAACTGAGGAGTAAATATTATGTCTACCAATGAGGAACGGCTTGCAAAAGCCAACCAGCCATCGGCCGAAGCGATGCGCCTGCATCCTTTCTATCGCGGGAAAATACAAACTACAGCAAAATGCGCCATTCGCGGCTTGGATGACTTTTCCATCTGGTATACCCCGGGCGTAGCGGCTCCCTGCAAGGCCATCGAGGCGAATCCGGAACTGGTCTTTGAATACACGAACAGGGCCAACTCGGTAGCCATCGTTACAGATTGCACCCGCGTGCTGGGACTGGGCGATATTGGCCCCAAGGCGGGCATGCCGGTAATGGAAGGTAAAGCGCTTATATTCAAGTACCTTGGCGGTGTGGATGCTATCCCGCTTTGCCTGAACACCAAGTCGGCAGACGATATCATCAATACCGTC
>JAJFUJ010000068.1 GCA_021372475.1 Chloroflexota bacterium
TGCATGGGTCACGCACGCCGCTAGCGTTCATCCTGAGCCAGGATCAAACCCTCCGTTAATTGCTCCAAGCTTCCGCTTGTCTTTCTTTGGTTTACCCTCTGCTCTTCTTTCTTCTGCCACTCTTCAGTTGTTAAGGTGCCCCGCGCTTAGAAGCGCGAGTTTTGATTCTAGTCCTTATTGGCCGGCTGTCAAATCGCTACAATATCCCTCTCGAGTCACTACAGCCATTTATTTAGCCGACAACCCAGACATTATACTCTCGTGTAATTTAGTGTCAAATTTACCAATTTTATCTGGTAAACTCTTGTATTCCAGAAGCAGCAAGATCGAGATATCCTATCCAAGCGCAACGGGAAACTATTCTAGGCTCACTATAAAATTCTGTCAAAACTCACTTAGCCTACATGCATGGCAGATTCCCATTGAATAGTATCCGCTTGCCTTTTTACAATCTACAATCTATAATACCAAAACCTAATTGGGCAAGGAGAAGGATTGCATGGAGGAGCAGGGAACCATTAGTATGCTCGATGAAGGAGGCAACCAGGCTCAAGAATACGAACACTCAATGGCAGAGTTGTTGGCTGAAGATTCATCAAGCCTTTCACCCCGTCGAGGTGATGTTCTTGAGGGAACAATTGTCGGGATTTCTCCCACCGAAATCCTGATTGATATTGGCGCCAAATGTGAGGGCGTTGTTGGGGAGCGCGACCTGGAGCAACTCGATGCAGACTATCGCAAATCGCTCAAAGTGGGCGCCAAAGCTTTTGTCTATGTGATTCGCCCCGAAGATGGCGATGGTAATGTGTTGCTTTCCCTCAGTCGTGCTCGTGTTGAGAGCGATTGGCAAGAAGCAGCAAAATTATATGAATCTGGTGATGTATTTGAGGAAACAGTCGCGGGTTATAACCGCGGCGGCCTGATTGTCAACATCGGCAGAGCGCGTGGATTTGTGCCCGCTTCGCAAATCTACAGCATTCGCGTGCCCCGCGAAGGTACCGATGAAGATCGGGAACAGCTACTCGAGCAGATAGTCGGCAAAAAAATCCAGGTTAAGGTAATCGAACTAGATCGGCGACGCAACCGTTTGATCTTATCCGAGCGCGCTGCCATTCGCGAATGGCGTCAAGATCAAAAAGATCGCCTGCTTGATGAGTTACAAGAGGGAGCTGTACGTCATGGTGTCGTCAGCAGCCTATGTGATTTTGGTGCTTTTGTTGACTTGGGTGGCGCAGACGGGCTTATCCACCTCTCTGAGCTTTCATGGAGGCGAGTCGGGCATGCCAAGCAAGTGCTCGAGATTGGCCAAGAAGTCGATGTCTTAATCCTTAGCATCGACCGTGAAAAGCGACGAATCGCTTTGAGCCTTAAACGCTTGCAAAAAGAACCCTGGGCTGCGGTTGAAGACCAATACCAGGTGGGCCAATTAGTGCCCTGCACTATCACCAAGTTGACGAATTTTGGCGCCTTTGCTCGCCTCGACGATGCGATTGAAGGGCTGATCCATATCTCGGAGCTTTCCGAAGATCATATCAATCATCCGAGCGAGGTGGTTTCAGAAGGCCAGCAGATTACCTTGAGGATAATCCGCATAGATTCCAGCCGGCAACGCGTCGGCCTGAGCTTGCGCAGAGTGAGTGAGGATCAGTATTCGGATGACTTTGATTGGACAACCGAACAGTTGCCTGCGGAGGATGGCTCCATCGATCCGGACTTGACATAGTGCTGCGTGGCGCAAAATACGTTGTGCCTAGATGTGCCACTAGTAAATACAGTAATTTCCTATAGTTCATTCAGAAAGCTGGATGTAAATAGCCCACTCTGAATATGAGAAATGCAATGTTGGATAAACCAGGGGAACTGGTATACTATATAGTAGTCCCCTGGTTATTTTTATCCTGGGCACAGGATATCTAGTTGGGAAGAATATTGTACTATGGCCGACATCATGGATCGCTTCACTAACCGAGCAAAACAAGCCCTTGGCATGGCTCAGGAAGAGGCACGTCGTCTTAACCATAATTATATTGGGACAGAGCACCTGCTCCTAGGACTAATGCGCGAGGAAGAGGGCATTGCTTCCCGCGTCCTGGTAGATTTGGGGTTATCGATCAGCCAAGTCAGGCGCGCTGTGGAACGTGTTGTCGGACGTAATGAACAACCTTCCAGCACTATGGAGTTGACCGAACATAGTAAGCAGGTAATCGAGATTGCTTTTGAAGAAGCGCGCAATTTTGGGCACCGTTACGTAAATACCGAGCACTTGCTGCTCGCGCTTATTCGAGATCAAGATAATATGGCCGTGGCCGTCCTGCAGAGCTTGAATATCAACCGCGAGATAGTGCGTCGACGTGTTTTGAATATGATGCGCCAGGAAATGACCACGAATGACTCGGCTGAGCAGCGCCAACCAGCAGCTACCTCCCCTTCTTCATCTGCCGTTAGCAAAGAGCAGTCGGTGCTCGAACAACTAGGTGTTGACCTAACCGACCTAGCGCGCCAGGGCAAGCTGGATCCTGTCATCGGCCGTCAGAAGGAAATCGAAAGGGTCGTGCAGATTTTAGCCCGACGTAGCAAAAATAACCCGGCGCTGATAGGCGAGCCTGGAGTAGGTAAGACTGCTATCGTTGAGGGGCTAGCCCAGAGAATTGTAAATAAACAAGTTCCTCACGATTTGCAAGATAAAAGGCTGGTCCGGCTCGATGTCGGCTCGTTGGTTGCTGGAACAATGTACCGCGGGCAGTTCGAAGAACGCCTCAAAAAGGTCATCGATGAAATTAAATCCACCGAGACAATCCTCTTTATTGACGAATTGCACATGCTGGTTGGTGCCGGCGCTGCGGGCAGCTCAGTAGATGCTGCAAATATCCTCAAGCCCGCCCTCTCGCGTGGAGAACTGCAGTGTATTGGCGCGACCACTTTGAACGAGTATCGCAAGCATATAGAGAGCGATGCGGCATTAGAGCGCCGTTTTCAGCCGGTATATGTTGATGAGCCCAGCCCTGAAGAAACCATCAAGATACTGCGCGGCATCCGCGAGCGATACGAAGCGCATCACGGTTTGAAAATAACCGACGAGGCAATCGAGGCGGCTGCTCGCCTAGCAGTGCGCTATGTACCGGACCGTTTTCTCCCCGATAAGGCCATCGACCTGATCGATGAAGCGGCGTCGCGTGTAAGAGTATTTAAGGCATCTACCGCAATCATTGCCGCACCCAAAGATAACTTTGAGTTGCTGCCAGTCAATGAGACCACCAGGCTGCATTCAGCTAATATAGGTAATCAAGGAGAATTAGGACTCTGGGGTGAGAAGTTAGGTATCAATATAGAGCCGCCTGAAGAGACCAACGGGCTGCGCGTTACGGCTGATGATATTGCCGAAATCGTTTCCATGTGGACAGGAGTCCCGGTTGCTGCCATCGCCGAAGAAGAATCGCAGCGCTTGCTGCACATGGAAGAAAGCTTGCAGAAGCGTATTGTTGGGCAAGACGATGCGATTGGCATGTTGGCTAAAGCTGTGCGCAGGGCTCGGGCTGGGCTCAAAGACCCGCGCCGTCCGATAGGTTCGTTTATTTTCCTCGGCCCAACCGGTGTAGGCAAAACGGAGCTGTGCAAGGTATTAGCCGAGTTCATGTTCGGCAGCGATGACGCATTATTGCAGTTCGATATGTCAGAGTTTATGGAACGCCACACCGTCTCACGGTTGGTAGGAGCACCGCCAGGATATGTCGGATACGACGAGGCAGGGCAACTTACCGAAGCCATTCGGCGCCGCCCTTATTCGGTAGTGTGCTTCGATGAGATCGAAAAAGCTCATCCCGAAGCTTTTAATATGCTGCTGCAGATTATGGAGGACGGCCATCTGACAGATGCCAAAGGGCATAAAGTGGACTTCCGCAACGCCATCATCATCATGACTTCGAATGTCGGCAGCAGTGAGATTATGCGCGATTCGACACTCGGTTTCTCTACCCAGAAGGGGATTGAGGAGGAAAATTCTCAATATCGTGAAATACGCTCGAAGCTGATGAAAGAGCTCAAACGGCTCTTTAAACCCGAGTTCCTCAACCGCGTTGATGAGGTGATTGTCTTTCACCCGCTCAACCGCGCAAATATCGAGCAAATTGTTGATATCCAGCTCGGCCTAGTCACTGAGCGTTTGGCTGACCACAAGATAACGATAACCCTAACGCCAGCAGGTCGTGAATTACTCGTGCGCGAAGGTTACGACCCCCAGTTCGGTGCACGCCCGCTCAAGCGAGCTATTCAGCGCTACATCGAGGATAACCTGGCGGACAAGCTTCTCGACGGAGCTATCAGTGATGGCAACCAGGTTGTTGTCGATGCTCACGAGGATGAACTCACCATCCGCAAACTCGAGCCTCAGGAACACCCCGTCTCTCCTGGAGCAGGGGGAAACTCCTGATAATGCCCAAGGCCAGTGTTCGGTTTTTTTGCCAGAACTGTGGGAACAGCCAGGCCAAATGGATGGGACGCTGTCCAGAGTGCGGCGAGTGGAACTCACTAGTTGAGGTTGCTTTCGCTGCTGCCTCAAATGGTGTGGCAAGCAACGCCAATCCTGCTAGGCCAATCGCCGAAATTGACAGCGGCTCACAACAGCGTATCGCTATTCCTATTGGTGAATTCAACCGGGTATTGGGCGGTGGTCTCGTTCCTGGTTCTGTCGTGCTGGTAGCCGGCGATCCTGGTATTGGGAAATCCACCCTGCTGCTGCAGGTAGCTGGGCTTCTCGGAAACGGCGAACGGCCGGTGCTGTATGTATCGGGTGAAGAGTCCGAGCAGCAGGTCAAGATGCGCGCCGAACGGCTCGGGATCTCTGCCCCGCAGCTTTACCTACTTGCTGACACGGATTTGGAGCGCATCAATCAGCAGATCCAAACCCTACATCCTCTCCTGGCCGTAGTGGATTCAATCCAGTCCGTGCGTATGGAAGGGATTGAATCGTCCTCAGGCAGCATCACCCAGGTGCGCGAGTGCGCCAACGCGCTGCTGCATCTAGCAAAATCACTCGGTGTCCCTATTTTCATCGTCGGCCATGTCACCAAAAGCGGCGCAATTGCCGGCCCGCGCGTGTTGGAACATATTGTCGACACCGTTCTTTACCTGGAAGGCGAACGTTTTCATACTTACCGCTTGCTGCGTAGCGTCAAGAACCGCTTCGGCTCTACGGATGAGGTGGGCGTTTTCGAAATGCGCGATTCCGGCTTGCGCGAGGTCGATAATCCTTCCCAGGTTTTCCTGGAGGAGCGTCCCAGCCACGCGCCCGGCTCTACCATCGCCGTTACCATGGAGGGTACCCGCCCACTGATGGTCGAAGTCCAGGCGCTTGCCAGCCATTCGGCCTTACAATATCCCCGTTATACCTGCAATGGGATCGATTTGAACCGCTTGTGGCTTTTGACTGCCGTATTGGCCAAACGCGTCGGACTGCACTTGCAAGATCAGGATATTTTTGTGAATGTCGTCGGTGGATTGCGCTTGCATGAGCCCGCAGCCGACCTGGCAATTGCTCTGGCAATTGCCTCAAGCCTACAGAATCATCCGGTTTTGGCAGACCTGGCGGTATTCGGCGAAATAGGTCTGGCGGGTGAACTGCGTAGCGTGGGGCATATCGAGCGCCGTTTACGTGAGGCATCAAAACTGGGATTCAGCCGTGCCATCATCCCGGTCATCCGCGGGGGTTCTGTGGTAAGCATCGATCATTTTCAAGTCAAGATGGTTCGCACCGCAGCCGAAGCGATCTCTGTAGCTCTTGAGAGTACATGAATCCGCCAGGCATAGCCGGATAATCCCTGTAGCCGTTCTCCCTGCCCGGGGGAAATTGCCCCTTTACCAGCCAAGTGTATAATTCGCTGGAGGGAAGTTCACCCGATAGTGGCCGTGATTTTACTCCAGGGACGCGTGTTTAGCCTGTCGCATGGATATAAACGAGCAAGTTGACGCTATACTAAACAACCACTGCATCTGTTCAAAGGGACGCAGATGCTCTTTGCGTCCCTTTGGGTTGGTAACAGCTTTATATTGGTTTTCAAAGAGGTCATCCAAATGGCATTAACTATATACAACAGCCTTACTCGTCAAAAGGAACTATTCACCCCGATTCACCCGGGACGAGTGACTATGTATGTGTGCGGCCCTACCGTTTACAACGATTCGCATCTTGGGCATGGGAAGACTTATGTTAATTTCGACACGATGGTACGGTACATGCGCTACCTTGGATATCAGGTGCTCTATGTCCAAAATATCACCGATGTCGGCCATATGCTCGATACGGGCGAAGACCGCATGCTCAAAGGTTCCCAGCGCGAACATATGCAGCCGATGCAATTGGCCGAACTGTACACCAGGCATTACCTCCGCGATATGGACCGTCTGAATGTCAGCAGGCCGGATATTCAGCCGCACGCCAGCGGCCACATCCCCGAGATGATTACCTGGATTCAAAAACTCTTGGATGCCGGGATTGCGTATGAGGTAAATGGTTCGGTGTATTTCTCCGTGCCGCAATATAAGCCATATGGCAAGCTCGCCGGGCGGCGCATCTCGGAAGCGCAGAGCGGGACGCGCATCGATGTGCTCGAGGAGAAACGCGACCCTGCCGACTTTGCGCTTTGGAAAAAGGCTTCGCCAGAGCACATTTTACGCTGGCCGAGCCCGTGGGGTGAAGGTTTCCCGGGTTGGCACATCGAGTGCACCGTGATGTCAATCAAGTACCTGGGGCAGCCTTTTGATATCCACGGCGGCGGAGTCGAGAACAAATTCCCGCATCACGAATGCGAGATCGCCCAGGCCGAGGCAGCCACCGGCATCCCGTTCGCCAATTATTGGATCCACAATGGCATGTTGATGATCCGCGGCGAGGAGATGCACAAGTCGTTAGGAAACTATGTCACTCTAGCGCAGGCTTTCGAACACTGGGATCCGATGGTGATCCGCTTTTTTATCCTGCTCAGTCACTATCGCGGCCCGATCGATTTCACCGAGGAAGCCATTGAGGCCGCCACGAAAGGTTTGCAACGGCTGACTAATTTATGGCAAGAGCTCAATCGACGTGCTTCCAACGCAGCGGAAGGCGAGTTATCCAGCCAGGTGAAGGGACTCGTTGACCATACCTCGCGTTCGGTGAACGAGAGCATGGATGACGACTTTAACACCCCTGAGGCAATCGCGGCGCTCTTTGATATGACCCGCGAGATGAACGGGATCCTGGCAGGTGAATCCCTCTCGCGCGCTTCGCTGGTGTATGCACGCGATTTTTTGGTGCGCTTTGTCGGCGACGTGCTGGGCATTACTCCGCCGCAGGAAACCAAGCAGGGCGACTCTGATAACACCGCCGGACTGGTGGAGCTGTTAATAGAGTCGCGCAACAAACTACGCCAGGCCAAGCAGTGGGCTTTAGCCGATAATATCAGAGACGGCCTGCTGGCGCTGGGTATTGAGCTGCGCGACGGCTCAGACGGCACCAGTTGGAAGTGCCTTCATTAAAATGCCTGAACAGAGCGAGTTCTTGGCTGGCCGGAATGCTGTCCATGAGGCATTGTTAGCCGGGCGGCGCAGGTTTATACGAGTGATTATCTCTGAGGGCGTCGTAGCGCGTGACATCCTCTATGAGATAACCAAGTTGTGTCAGGAACGACGCATTGCACTGCAACAGCTCCCGCGCGAAACACTGGACCGCCTCAGCCCCGAGATCAGGCATCAGGGTGTGCTGGCCGAGGTATCTTCCTATCCTTATGTGGAGCCAGAAGACCTCCTGAATGCTGCCAAAACCAGCGGTCGGGCGCCTTTCATGCTGGTGCTGGACAACCTGCAGGATCCACAAAATGTAGGCTCATTGCTGCGCACGGCCGAGGCGGTAGGGGTACATGGTGTTTTTATCCACGCCCAGCATGCGGTTGGGATTACGCCGGCTGTCAGCCGGGCTTCCGCCGGTGCGGTAGAGCATCTGGCCGTTGCAGAGCAGACTAATCTAGCGTCGACCCTGCGTTGGCTCAAGCAAAAGGGCATCTGGATTATCGGCGTGGAAGAGCATCCGCAGGCTCAGGATTACCGCGCACTAAAGTATGATATGCCTCTGGCTCTGGTCGTGGGCAGCGAAGGCAGCGGTTTGCGGCGCCTTACGATCGAGGAATGCGATTTTATCGCATCAATCCCAATGGTTGGCAAAATCCACTCGCTAAACGCGGCTGTCGCCGGCTCACTACTTTTATATCAGGTCTTCAACAGCCACTCTGCTTAAGCCGGCTCTACATTTTATGCCGACCGAGGATTGCCTCAGCCAGCGTCACGCGGTCAGCATATTCGAGATCTCCGCCGCGCGGCAGCCCCAGCGCCAGCCTGCTGACCAAGATGCCACTGGGATTCACCAGACGCGCCACATAGAGGGCCGTCGCGTCCCCCTCGAGGGTTGGGTTAGTGGCCACTATCACTTCGCGAACCGTTCCACCTTGCAGCCGCTGCGCCAGTTCCTGCAAGCGAAGCTGATCCGGGCCTATACGGTCCATCGGGGAAATATGCCCATGCAATACGTGGTATAACCCCTTGTAACGACCCGTATTTTCGATTGCCAGCACGTCCAGCGGCTCCTCCACCACGCAGATGAGGCCGCTATCCCGCGAGGCATCCGTGCATAGGGCGCACGGGTCGCTTTCGCTAATATTGAAACAGACCGAACAAAAAGTAATCCCACTATACAGGTCACCAAGGGCAGCTTGCAGCGTTTGAGCATCCTCTTTGCCGTTACGCAATAAGTAATAGGTCAGGCGCGAAGCTGTCTTGGGGCCTATACCCGGCAGTCGACTGAAAGCATCGATCAGGCGGCTAACAGGTTTGGGAGTTGTCGGCATTACATCAAACCGCCCAGGTCCAGCCCGCCGGCCAGCGGGCCAAGCATCTCGCTCATTAAGGCGGTTACCTTGTCTGTTGCTTCTTGGAAGGCTGCCATAATCAGGTCCTCGAGCATTTCAACGTCCTCGGGATCCACTACTTCGGGCTTAATTTTGATTGATTTTAGATGCTGATCGCCGGTCATCTCGATGGTTACCGCACCACCGCCTGCAGTGCCAGTTACCACTTGAGCGGCAAGCGCCGCCTGCATCTGTTCCATCTGGCTTTGCATCTGCTCGACCTGCGGCTGCGAATGGCCAGTTGGCCCCGAGGGCATCTTGAAACGCCGCTTACCTTTGCTTCCCATACTAGTCTTTCCCTTCTTTATCATCATTTAGGCGGATGTCGGTCACCTTACCGCCGCGCTTAATCAGTTCTTGCACTGCGGGATGGTTCCGCAGGCGCTGCCGTTCTGCTTCTCGCGGATCCGGCGTTCTAGCTTCAGAAACGGATGTTTGAGGCCGCGAAGCAGTATTCTCGGCTTGTCCGAGTTCGCACCGCAGCGTCAGTGACTGCCCCAGCGTTTCGCAGAGAACCTGCTCGACAACATCACGTTTGCCCGCTTCCATCAGCTTGTCGCGATGAAACACCGCCTGGCAGCCTAACACCACCGTATTTTGCTGGACAGCCACAGGTCGGGCCGAGGAAAGCAACGCCCGCACCTGAGGATTGAGCTCGCGCACGCGCACTAAAATCTGGCTCCACTTTTGCTGAATCAGCTCCAAGGATACTGTCCCAATGGCATCACCGGGCTTGGCTGTTGGTGCAGCAGCAGTATCGTGTTTCTCTGCAGATACAGCGACAGATTGGGGAGGCACTATATCCGTATGGAGACCTGTCTCCAGCACGGGCGTGGCCTTCTCCTCCTTAACCTGTAGAATGGGTGCAGGCGCGGCAAAAGTATGCTGTGCCGGTGCAATCGCGGCTGCGGGCTGCTCCCGTGCTTTGGGCTCGGATTCACCCAGGCAGGTCTCGATAAAGGCCAGTTCCAGCGGAATATGCGGACGCGCTGCACCTTTGATCCCTGCCGCTGCTTCATTAAACAGGCGGATGGCATTGACCGCCACACGCAGTGCAGACGGTGTATGGCGTATTATCTCGCGCAGTTCCTGGATGTCCTCCTGCGCCAAAGACAGGTCATCCTCGGTGCCGGCTACCAGAAACGCTACGGCGCGCAATTGGTCGATGACCGCTGTGGTTATCTCACGCGGGTCAGCCCCCTGGTCAAGCATTTGATTAATGGTGCGCAAGCCCGCCGCGAGGTCGCGCCCGATAATAGCGCCCACCAGGGAGTGTATTTGTTGCGTCGGGGCAGAGCCCAGCATAGCCTTAATTTGCGGCAGCGTGATTTCCTGGTCGCCAAATGCAGCCAGTTGATCCAGCAGGCTTTCAGCATCGCGGTAGCTGCCCGTTGCCCGGCGGGCTATGTAGTCAAGCGCATCAGGGGTGATGCGGATTCCTTCCTGGTCGCAAATCATCTGCAGCTTTTGGGTGATTGTGTCCAGAGAGCCACGACGAAAATCGAAACGCTGGCAGCGCGAGAGCACCGTTGCCGGCAAACTCTGAACCTCAGTTGTGCATAGGATAAAAATCACGCGCGGCGGAGGCTCCTCCAGCGTTTT
This sequence comes from Chloroflexota bacterium, assembly GCA_021372475.1. GTDB lineage: Bacteria > Chloroflexota > Anaerolineae > UBA1429 > UBA1429 > JAJFUJ01. The sequence goes on from JAJFUJ010000068.1 coordinate 10,533, forward strand.
CAGGAGCGCGTTGAAAGCCTCCTTGGTAAGCATATGCACTTCATCAATCACATATACTTTGTAACGGCATTCACTGGGCAGAAATGCCACACCCTCGCGCAAGTCGCGGATTTCATCGATCCCGCGGTTAGAGGCTGCGTCGATCTCAATCAAGTCCGTGGAACGGCCTTCCGTCAGGCTGAGGCAGATATGGCACTTGTTGCATGGGGGATCGTCGGTCTGGCCTACGCAGTTGACGGCTTTGGCAAGTATACGCGCCGTTGAGGTTTTCCCCGTACCGCGCAGGCCAACGAACAAATAGGCATGCCCAACGCGCCCCATCCTAACCTGGTTGCGTAGGGTGGTCGTGATATGTTCCTGACCGAGGATATCCGCAAAGGACTGCCCGCGCCATTTATTATAGAGAGCCTGAGTAGTCATATTACGCTCTAGAATGATCCTGTCGCTATAGTGTAGCAAAAGCAGCAGAGGCAGGCAAACGTACAGCCTAGTTGATTACAATGCTCGGGATTACCGTGCGCAACAAATCCAAGCTCAGATTACCTTGGCGCAGCAGCCGAGGTGGTTCGGATACACAATCTATTATCGTTGAGGCCACTCCTCCAGTGCAGCGACCGCCATCCAGGATAAGAGGAACACGCCCTCCTAGGTCATGAAACACCTCTTCTGCGGTAGCGCAGGCTGGCGCGCCCGAGATATTGGCACTCGTCACCGCCAGCGCCCCGCCAAGCTCGCGGCATAGATGCAGCACCGTTGGATGATTGGGCACCCGCAGGGCGACCGTATCGCCGCCGGCAGTGACGATATCCGGTACTGTGCTCTGGCGATAAACAACCAGCGTTAGCTCCCCAGGCCAAAAGCGCTCCGCCAGGAGATAAAAGGTGCAGCTCAGGCCGCGGGCAACCTGTTCCGCCGCTTTTAGGTCCGCTACCAGCAACGGGATAGCCATATTGAGCGAGCGCTGTTTGACGCGATAGAGGCGTTCTACAGCTTCAATCTGCCGCGGGTCACATCCCACGCCATATACCGTATCGGTTGGGAAGGCGATTACTTCCCCCCGACGCAGCAGCGCAACGGCAGAAGCGATTGCTTGCGCATCATCTATTTCTAAAATGTCTGTCCTGTATTGGGTCACGGTCATATCAATGTACCTGCAGAACGAGCCGCTCCAACGCGACGGCAACGCCGTCCTCATCGACCGAAGGCACTACCAGGTCGGCAGCCCGAAGCGCTTCAGGCGAAGCATTGCCCATCGCCACACCGATCCCGGCCCAGGCGAGCATCTCGACATCATTGCCAGAGTCGCCAAAGGCAATTGTGTCGGATTGGGCAATCCATAAATGGCGTGCCACCCAGGCCAACGCGGTGCCCTTGGTTACGCCCAGGGCTAATCCTTCTAGAAATAGCGGATGCGAGCGCACGATCTGCATACTCCGGCCAAAGCGGGCAACCACTTCGGGTTGTAATATATCCAGTTCATCCGCTGTAGCGGTAATCAGGAATTTAATAGGGTCTGCCGGCAAAGCTGTACGCAAGTCAGCGACCACATGAATAGGCAGACCAAACCATTTGTCATAGAAAGCATCCGAATGACGTTTGCGCTCCACATAAATCTCATCATCAGCATAGACTGTCAACGAAAGATCGCACTCGCGCGCGTATTCGACCAGCTCGTCGAGCAGTTCGCGTGGAAATGGATACTCACAGATAACGCGCTCAGTCAATGGGTCGGTAATACTCGCTCCCTGGTAGCCAATCACTGGCGCTGTTATGTGAAGTTGTGCAGCCCAGGGTTTCAAGGCCGGGAATCCGCGCCCCGAGGCGAGGGTGATGAGCACTCCGGCGCGCTGAACTTGCGCAAGAGCTTGCGCCACACGCGGCGATAAGGATAAATCATCGCGCAACAGAGTTCCGTCAAGATCAAAAGCTATTAGCTTTGGCGGCATAAGTCGAATCCAATCTCAAGGTATTAACTCGGCTCGTACAATACGTTCTAGCCCGGCATAATCCGGCAGCACGCTAACGGAAGCATCCGGCAGCGCAGCTCCGAGCATCTGACTCACACGGCTGCCTTGGCCTTCATCAATCTCCAACAACACCAGAGCTGACGGGTTGAGATGAGAAGGCAGCAGCACACACAGGCGGGCAATCACATCTATACCCAACTCCCCGCCATCCAGGGCCAGACGAGGCTCATACTGTGCGACTTCAGGCTGCAGGTCGACTAGGCGTTCGCTGGGCAGATAAGGCAAATTGGCCATAACCAAGTCAAAGTGCGCCGTGGTAGCGCTCAACAAATCACTGCAGGCCAGGTTGACGCGCTCTTCCAGATGATAGCGCTGTACATTGCGCCGGGCAAGGGCCAGAGCTGCCAATGACCGATCTGCTGCCCAGACGTGTAAATTGGTGAATCTGTGTGCCAGCGTTATGGCGATTGCCCCGCTGCCGGTGCCGATATCGGCTGCCCAAACCGCACAAGCAGTCCTGTCAGTGAGCCAGGCGAGCGCCTGTTCAACCAGCAGTTCGGTCTCCGGCCGAGGGATCAACACAGCGGGGTTTACCTCCAGCTCTATATCATAGAAAGCGCGCCGCCCGAGGATATAGGCCAGGGGCTCCCGCCGGCAACGCCGCTGCACCAGGGCAGCGAACTTTTGCCTGATATCCGCAGGCAATGCATCATTCCAGTGCAGATGCAACTGACTGCGTGTCATCCCGCTTGTGGCCGCCAGGAGCAGTTCAGCATCCAGAATAGGATCTTCTACCCCGCAGCGGGTTAATTCATCGGCAGCCCAGCGGATCCCCCCTCCGAAGCTGATCAACGGCTCTTCCATCAGTGGGTTCGTCATGGAGATAAGGGCGGCCAACTAGGCAGGAACCGTCTGCAAACGCTTTGCCTGCTCAACCTCAGCCAACTGATCAATGAACTGGTCAAGGTTGCCTGCTAGAACATCTTCCAAGCGGTGTATGCTCATGTTGATACGGTGGTCAGTAACCCGGTTTTGGGGGAAATTATACGTCCTAATTTTTTCGGCGCGTTCAGAGCTGCCGACTTGAGAGTGCCGCATCGACTCCAACTCACTCACTTTGCGCTGATACTCCAAGTCATAGATGCGTGCGCGCAAAATAGAGAGAGCACGCGCCTTGTTCTGTAGTTGAGACCTTTCATCCTGGCACTGCACTACGATACCTGTCGGCAGGTGGGTAATCCGCACGGCTGAGTCGGTTGTATTGACGCCCTGCCCGCCGTGACCGGCCGCCCGATATACATCGATCCGCAGGTCGCTGTCCTTGATGTCCACCTCCACCTCATCAACTTCGGGCATCACCACCACGCTGGCGGTAGAGGTGTGGATTCTACCTGATGTTTCGGTCGATGGAACGCGTTGAACACGGTGAACGCCACTCTCATACTTGAGCTTGGAAAAGGCACCTTTGCCTTTCACCTCAAATATGATCTCTTTATACCCGCCGATGCCGGTCTCGTTGCTGCTCATTACCTCACAGCGCCAATTGTGATTCGAAGCATACTGCAGGTACATGTGATAAAGGTCAGCAGCGAAGAGCGCAGCCTCTTCCCCCCCAGTTCCAGCGCGGATTTCGACGATCACATTGCGCTTATCGCGCGGGTCTTGCGGAGCCAGCATCTCGGTAAGTTTGTTGGCATATTGGGTTATGTTTTCCTCAAGCTGACGTCGTTCTTCTTCGACCAATTGACGTAGCTCAGGATCCTGCTCCTCTACCAGCATCTCTGTAACACTTGCCAATTCTTTTCGCGCGGATAAATAATCGCGATAAGTCAAGGCGAGTTCCTCGATATCGGCCTGTTCACGACTATATTTGCGGATCAAGCCAGGGTCAGACGTAACTTTGGATGTGCCTAAAAGCAAGGCCAGCTCTTCATAACGACGCAATACATCGGCAACATTCTCAAACATATTATCTTATCACTCCACAAACAGCCCGACCTTTAGTTCGTTGCGCCAACCAGTCGGCCGTATATAGTATCTAGTTCTTCGTCGGAATAGTAGTCAATGACCACTTTGCCGCCTTTGCGGCTGCGGTACAACTCGACTTTGGTACCCAGGGCTTCACGAATCGCCTGTTCGAGTGCCTCAATCTCGGGCGAACGCACACGGCTCGCTTTTTGCGGTTCCGATGCAGTATGCAGTCTGCGCACCAATTCCTCTGTCTGACGCACAGAAAGCTGCTTCTTTATCACCGCGTGGAACGCCAGGATCTGCTCTTCAGGCGTCTCGAGCATCAATAACACGAGCGCATGCCCTTCCTGAATCTTGCCTGAGAGCAAGCCATCCTTGATCTCATCCGGCAGACGCAGCAACCGCAGCGCATTGGTAACGCTTACCCTAGATCGTCCGACTCGCTCAGCAATGCGCTCCTGGGTCAAACCAAATTCATCTGCCAACTGCTTGTAGGCTTGCGCCTCTTCCAAAGGGTTGAGGTCAGCCCGCTGGATATTCTCCACTAGGGCGAGCTCGAGCATCTCCTGCGGAGTTGCCTCTTTGACGATGACGTCCACTTCCGTTAACCCCGCCAAGCTGGCTGCGCGCCAGCGCCGCTCGCCAGTAATCAACTGGTACTGCGCTTCCCCAATCTGGTTTTCAATCGGGATCCGCTGCACAATCAGCGGTTGAATTAGACCCAATTCGCGGATGGAATTAGCTAGTTCTTCGAGAGCAGCCTGGTCAAAATAGGTACGCGGTTGATGCGGATTAGGTTGGATAGCCTGCACGGGTACCCTGACCAGGTCCGATTCCCCACTTTCCTGGGGAATTAGCGCGGCAAGTCCTTTACCCAGGCCACCTCGACCCTTCATGCTGCTCCCTCCCATTAACCAGGTCGCCAACCCGACCTTCGCTCTACTGCCATTCAGTCGCCAGGAATTCTTGCCCGAAGGCATCGTAAGCTTGAGCGCCAGAAGAGTCTGGCGCATAACTACCTATAGGCTCCCCATAACTCGGTGCCTCACTCAACTTGACGCTGCGCGGGATAATCGTCCGAAAAGTGTTTCTAGGAAACTGCCGTCTGACATCCTGAACAACCTCACGTGCAATGCGCGTTCGAGGATCATACATAGTCATCAACACGCCGCGAATCCTGAGCTGCGGATTCAGGCTGCGGTGTACCATTTCGATGGTTTGTAGTAACTGAGCCAGCCCTTCCAATGGCAGATATTCACACTGTACAGGGATGACTACACCGTCAGAAGCAACCAGGGCGTTAATCGTAAGCAATCCCAAGCTAGGAGGAGTATCGATCACAATAAAATCATATTGGGCATGTAGCGGCCGGAGCGCATTCGCGAGTTTGTTCTCACGTCCAGTAAGCTCAATCAATTCTATATCTGCCCCTGCCAAAGCAGGTGCAGAAGGAAGCAAATCGAGCCCTCGCTGACTTGTCACCACGAGAACGGCATCCACTGTCGAGGATGATATTAGTACATCATATACTGAGTTCTCCAACTCGTTTTTATCTATACCTAGGCTGCTGGTAGCGTTAGCCTGCGGGTCCATATCGACAAGTAGAACACGTTTGCCTCTAGCTGCCAGGTAAGCGCAAAGGCTGACCGCTGTGGTAGTCTTGCCTACCCCGCCTTTTTGATTCGCCAGAGCGTATATCCTTGCCATCGCAACCTCGTGGCCAATCCAGGTAACATCTTATACTCTATCGCAACCTAATCCGCTTTACGCAGCTTGCCTTTGCGTAGCCGCTGCTCTACCTGGTCTCTATCGGGTATAGTGCTGGTTCCAGGCCCCTCCACTACAAATGATGCGACACAGTTGGCAAAATCTGCGGCAATCTCTGGATCTTGAGTCTCATGATACCTGATAAAGAAGGCCGTGGCGAATACATCCCCTGCACCCGTCGGATCAACCTCATGCGCCTCGTAGGCCGGTATCACATGCTGCGAGCCCCGATTATAGACGATGGCCCCATTGACACCGCGCGTTTGCACGAGCAGAGGTGACATTGCGGCATAGGCATCGAGTAGGCGTTGGTCTCCTCCCAAGTCCTCGAGGCTTAGGACGACACAGGACGCTCCGGCTAGGATTTTCTCTGCCTCGGACAGCGCTTGAGGCGTTACTCGCCCCAGTTCATCCCAACGGCGCAGCCATCCCTGTGGGGTGACTCCCACAACAGCACAGTCAAACTGATCCAGGAACAACGGACTAACCTCCTGAGCAACGGGGCCGAGGTGTGCAATAGTCGAATGCTTCCACATCTCCGGCAGCTCGCTAGGAGTAAGGTAATTAGCTACCGAACGTAAATACTGAATCCGTCCGGTTGAAGTATAAACGTTTTCGAATACCGTATCGTTTTCTGCGGGGATATTCCGTACATCTACCTGCGGCAACCGTTCAAGCTCACTAGGGGTACTGGAGCTGGTTAGAACGGCTACGTAAATCCCAAGTTTGTGCGCCGTCAAAGCACTAAAGGTGACGGTTCCGCCAAAACGCCAGCCATTGCCAGGGATTAAATCCCGTGTCACATGGCCAATAACGAGGTATTCTGGAACTAACTGGCCCACAGCACCCCTCGTCAGCGCGGCAGTATCTGTACTTTACGCTCTTCACCTTCACCTGTGCTCTCGGTATATACGCCTGAATCATCGCGCAACGCCAGATGGATGATTCGGCGTTCGTGAGCGGGCATCGGTTCCAGGGTAACCGCATTGCCAGTACGTTTCACTTGGCCAGCCATACGAGCCGCCAGCGACTTTAACGACTCTTCACGACGACTCTTGTAACCTTCAACATCAAGCAGCAGGTTTGGCCAGGCGCCAATCCTTCGGCTAACCATCAGGCGGACAATAAACTGCAGATCGCGAAGAGTCTCCCCCCTTCGCCCGATCAGCATACCGAGTTCATCGCCAACGATGTTTAGCACCAAAGGTGTAACCTCGCCGTTTTCGTCGAGTTTACCACCCCGATCGCTAACCTCTACAGCAGCTAGCAAGCCCATCTTGTCGAGAAGCTCAGTCACGATATCGCGTGTTACTTGCTCCAAGTTGGAAGGGTTACCCTGCATAGTAGTGACTGGCAGCTCTGCTTCAGGAGCCTCGGGCATGTTGCTGGGCGCTGGTTCGGATGGTTCTAGGTCCGCATCAATCGCTGAGACGGGCAGCCATACACGAACCACAGCTTCTCCGGTCCTTACCAAACCAAAGACGGAGCGGCTGGTTTCCTTAATGACTTGATAGTCAAGTTCCTCCAAGGTTAACCCCAGCTCCAACGAAGCTCTTTTGAGGGCTTCGTCAACGGTTTTTCCTGTATAATCAGCGCTTGGCTTTGCGTCTCTGCTTTTTCCGTCCATGTGTTACCTCGTTTTTCACCGTATTTGCAGGCGCAGTTACGGCAGCGGGCAGTGGCTTGACTGGGCCATCGATACGATCAACGATAAGCTGAGTTACTATACCGATAACGTTCGAGATTAAAAAGTATAATGCCAGACCAGATGCAAATTGAGTAGTAAAATAACCAAACATCAGGGGCATCATAATCTGCATGGTCTGGTTCATCGAAGCTGTTTGTGGGTCTGAAGAAGGCTGCGTCATCATCTTTTGCTGCAACCACATCGTCCCACCTACGAGAATCGGCATAATGATAGGTGATGGATCGGGCTGCGCCAGGTTCATCCACAAAAATCTACTTTGGATTGGAATGAGATTGACGAAACCGGGGAGGCTCTGATAAACGTTCAGGCCCAGGTTCATCAGCTCAATCGGTGAATCAGCCAACATGGCATTGATGGCTTGATAGAGCGCGATCCATATTGGGAACTGAATAAAGGAGGTCAAGCAACCGCTGAGCGGATTGACTCCGGCTTCTTTATACAGTTTCTGCTGTTCCAACGCCATGCGCTGTTGGTCACCGCCGTACTTGGTTTGCAGCTCCTTGAGCCGAGGCTGCATAGCTGTCATACGACGGGTTGCCCTGTTTTGCTGCAACTGCAGCGGTAAGGTGAGCAGGCGCACCACCAACGTAAAAACAGCAATGGCAATGACAAAGCTGTGGCCGAGATAAGTGTACAGGAAAAGCAAAAAGTTAAGGAACGGCCTGATAAAGCCCTCACGCCAAATCGTACCCCATCCGACTTGAGAACCGATTATCAGCACAGCAATTACCGCTCCCCATATAAGGAGGGATTTGCGAAGCTGTTTTGGATCTTTACGCGGCCTAATGGCGCTTGTCACTCTGTATCAACCTCCAGACACGGCTATTACTTGGTTGCGGTAGGATAGGTCCACAAGGGAGTCCCCCCTATCTTGGTAACATCAAGGGCAACAATGGTGCCTGATGTAGTTCCCGCAAAAACCTGGTTATCAAGGACTGCAATTTTAGAAAGGATGCTTGCCTTATCTATAACGTACAATAGCTCAGCTCGGCCGTCAGCGAGTCCGATTCGGTAAATCTTGCCATCATTAGTGCCAATCACAAGGTAATCACCCGCTAATGACGGCCCGGCACGTGTCGCTCCATCTAGCTTTGCATCCCAGATAAGCGTGCCATCTTGAGGATTCAGCGCATGCACCTGGCCATCCAAACTACTTGCGTAAAGAACACCTTTGTCTAGAAGCACCTCACCCCAAACCCATTGGTCGAACTGTCGTTCCCAAACCAGCTCGCCAGTCGCGGCGCTCAAGGCATTCAGCTTGTTGGAGACCCCACCGACCAGAACCATATCACCGGCAAGGTATACGCCGCCGGGCGCGGCTGCTCCGAGGTCATACTTCCAAGCCAGTTCACCCGTCTGCCGCTCCAGAGCATAGATAAAATGATCCAGCGAAGCGACGTATACATGTTTTTCATCAACAACCGGAGCGCCCCAAATACCATGGGTGGTTACCAGCGGATTCCAGAGCAGCTCAGCGGATGTAGCAGTCGCTTTGACGGCATACACGCGTGAATCAGACGCACCAAAGTAGATAGTGCCATCGTATTCTGCTGGCCCGCCCACAATCGCGCCTTGAGCAATGTATTCCCAAGCTTTTTGGCCTGAGGTACGGTTAAACGCATACAGTTTATTGTCAAACGTCCCGACAACGACAAAATCATCGGTAAAAACGGGCAAACCGTAAACTGCATTCAATGCGGTATCCTGGCTAGTTTGCTTGGGTGCAAAGAGCGAACCCAAACCGCCGCTCGCGGCCTGTGCAACCGGGTATTTCCAAAGCTCGGTGCCGGAATCCGCTTTTAGCGCCAACACTGTGCCCGAAGCCAGCACGGTATAAACATTATCTCCGTTTACTGCAACAACAGTCCAGCCAGGATTTACAGTCCCCTGGCTAGTGCAGCCGGTTACTACCAGAACTGATAAAACAACGAGGACGAGTAACCGCCCTCCGGTAATCATTCTTCTCAAGCCCAAACCTCCTGGCAAGCTGGTAAATAAAGTAAACCCGATTAGGGAACAGGATCGTATCCACCTGGGCAGAATGGATTACAACGCACAAGCCGTTTGATCCCCATCCAAAATCCGCTCAACGCACCGTATTTACTCACCGCCTGGTACATGTATTCAGAACACGTGGGAGTAAAACGACAAGACGGAGGCATCACAGGTGAGATGGCTCGTTGATAAAAGTGAATCAGGGCAAGTAATATGCGTTTGATCAATTGTATCGCAACTATTATATGCTTAGCGCTTCGGCTAAACTCAATAACTCTACAACCGCCCGTTCAGTGCTCTGAAATGTGGCAGTCAACATTCCCCTGCGAGCGATGAACATAAAGTCGAATCCGGGCTTGATATCCGCTAGATGGAGACGCACTACTTCACGCAGCAGCCTTTTACATCGATTACGCGTTACCGCATTGCCTATTTTTCGGCTCACCGAAAACCCAAACCGACTGTAATCCAACCCGTTAGTGACCTTAAAAAGAACAACTCGGTTGTTTGCCCAAGAGTGCCCCTCTGTATATAAACGAGCGAAATCTTGCGCTCTGGTTAAACGGTATTGTTTAGCTAGCACCTTAACCTAGCAAGTATCAACGAGGCACCTTATAATTCTTTTGCACGGTTAATTCATGGCGGCCTTTGAGCCTGCGCGCTTTGAGCACATTTCTTCCATCGGCGGTTGCCATACGCTTGCGAAAGCCGTGCACGCGGATGCGGTGCAGTTTTTTGGGTTGCCACGTTCTTTTGGTCGACATTATCGTACTCCGCCTAGGTTATTCACGCTTCTTCTCTGTAAGCTTGTAGATTATACCCCGCCAGGGCACGAGCTGTCAACTTATATCGTTTCAGCTATATAATTTCATCGATTCGCACACCCAAACTAGGCTTAGGAGCAAAAATAAGGTCGCTTCCGGCGGTTCGTAATGCGTCAATTACTGGCGAGGGATGAGGACATAACGCTATGATTGTCCCACCGTTGCCAGCCCCAGCCAGTTTGGCGCCTAAAGCGCCGTTTTCAAGAGCAATTCGGATTAAACGTTCGTTCGCATCGCCAGACCCGCCCAAATCGCGTTGTATAGCATGATTTTCATTCATCAAGTACCCCAAGCCAGGCCAATCGCCAGCTAGCAACGCCTTTTTGCCCTCGCGCGCCAATTTAGCGATCTCCTCATATGCGCTGCGAACCTGTGGGTCGCCTTCCAGCCAGCGCTCGCGCAAAGGTTTATGCACCGCCCCGGATGAATGTGCGATGCCCGTATGCGCCAAAATCATCGGCAGTTCCGGCACATATTGCTGCAACGGCTCGATCGTCGCATATATTTCCTCGGATGGCTCACGGTAAAACTCTTTACCGCGGAAATCCATGTAATTTAAACCGCCGAAGGTGCACATATAGGCATCCTGGTAGCCACACACGACGCGCAGGTGGTTAAGCTCGATGTATCGCGCAAGTTCAGCGACCCGATAAAGGTGATAGTGCTGTCCAGTAAAGCGAAGTAAACCGTAGAGCAGAGCAACAGTTAACGCTGTCGAACCGGAAACACCGGCCTTGATAGGTATCTCTGTTTCATACGTGATACGGCACTTTAAGTTTTCGCCGCCAAGGTAATCCAACACAGCTCTGGCGACGTCGAATAAATCATCTCTGAGCAGTAAATCATCGCTGTTCAGGATCGTCAATGACTGACCACAAGTATGCAGCTCTAGCGCCTCAGCCGGTTCGACCGTAACCAGCGCGCGCTGTTCGATAGAACATGAAATGACACTCCCGCCGTACATATCCGTTGGATTGCCGATAATCCCACAGCGCCCCGGCGCGGAACAACGCACTACTTGCATCGTCAGAATTCTCTCACTTTGCGCTTGAGGTATTGTCGAATCAAATAACCATACTTTTCATCGGCGATGCTAAAATCGATGAATGCCTTGAAATAGCTTTCAAAGTTGCCGATGTCATACCGTTTTTCTCCAGGCCGCAAGCGGATTGCTCTCACAGGGTGTCCTAATTGGATTAGTAGGCGAATAGAATCAGTCAACTGCAGCTCGCCATTTCGGTCAGGGGCAGTACGGTGAATAGCATCAAAGACCACCGGATCAAACACATAACGAGCCGCAATAGCCAAATTACTGGGAGCATTTTCTGGCTTGGGCTTCTCCACCAAATCTTCTACGTCAAAATCACTTGTTAAGTCCGTACCGCTGGCCGGCTTAACGACGCCATACCGATATACCTCTTCACTATCTACTTCCTCTACCGCTATCGTGCAGGCTGCTCCGCTGTGCAGATGAGAAGCGATCATCTCCTGGATAAAACTGGAACCGGCATGGTCCTTGATAATCGTATCGCCCAGGGCTACCACGAATGGATCGCTGGCGACAAACTTTTCCGCATGGCCCACCGCATCGGCTAGGCCATGCGGAACACTTTGCCTGGTATAGTAGAAACGCGTTTCGGTCTCGGTGTAAGCCAGCTCTTCAAGCATGGCATATCCACCGCCAGAGGAGAGGATTCTAACCAATTCCGGATCAGTATCGAAGTGGTCTTCGATAACCGCCTTTTTATGCCCGGTGATAAACAGAATCTGTTCTACTCCCGCAGCCTGCAACTCCTCCACGACATATTGCACAACAGGTTTGCGCCCGACAGGAAGCATCTCTTTGGGTTGAGCCTTAGTCGCCGGAAGCAACCTCGTTCCCATTCCCGCCACCGGAACAACTGCTTTAAGGATTTCAGTGTGCGCAGGCATATTACCCCTTTCACGCTCCTGTAGATTGTAGTACAGAGCGAAAAGCATTTACCGCAATGGCGAACAGGTCAGGGCCAGAAAATCCGCTGAGTGCTCCTGCGTTCGCCAAGTGAGGCTCTAGTGAAGCAAAGCCACTGTATCCGCGAGCATTCAGGGCGCGCACAATTTCTGGGATTTGCCCGTCACCCTGTCCCGCCGGCACTACACGATGTTCGCCCATAATGCCGTCTTTGATGTGCAGATAGGCGATCCACTCCTCCAAGAGCGGGTAGGCCTCTGTAAACGGGTAGATATCATTCATCACGAAATTGGCGGGATCAAATGTCGCACGCAACTGAGGAGAATTCAGGGTCTCGTGAATGTCACGGCATCGCTGCGGTATATCCCCATAAATACGGCTCTCGTTTTCATGCAGCAACGTGACAGGATAATCCTTGGCCATATCGAGCAGAGCTGACAATCTGGCCATCACCTCGCTGCGATAGCGCGCAGCTTCACCAGACGGCACATAAAAAGAAAAGATGCGGATATACGGCGCTTGAAGTAACTGGGCAAGTTTGAGCGCGCGTTCAAAACTCTGCAGGTGAGGCTCCATTGGATCTGTAATATCAATTTTGCCGATAGGCGAGCCGATTGCGGATATCTGGATTGCATTTTGCGCCAAGTTAAACTTGAGCTGCTCAACTTCCTCGTCGCGCAAAGTAAGGACATTCTTACCCCACACTCCCCTGAGTTCCAGGAAGCGGATATCCAGGCTCTTGAGGACCGTTACCTGTTCCTGGAGATCAGGAGATATCTCATCCGCAAACCCTGATAGTGTAAACATCACGCTGCCTCCCGAGATAAATATCAAACCGGCAGATGCGATACTTGATCGTACTGCCGGCCTAATAATCATAGAAACACTATCACAAGACGCACTCATAACGAAAATGGGCTTACTTATGATGGCAACGTTGTTAAGACTTGTGCTTTACCTGCCACTTTCAGGTAAAGCACCTTGCGTATAACCTTCGAGCTCTAGTAGCCCAACTTAACTCAATACTGAGTCAAATCCTGTTTGCGATATAACAACATACACTATGAAACTAGCGTCCTGACCATAAACATCAAACCAGTGCGCTGCACTGCCTATCCGATAGCTAGGCTTACCCAACCTTGGTGGTAGTCGAGCTCGAGTCCGATGTATTGGTGGTGGTGGGCGGCGGTACAACGGGCGTCGTGCTCGCTTCTTGCTTGTTTTCATCCTTCTCGGGTTCCTTAACAGCAGTCCGGAAATCCTTCACTGCTTTGCCAATGGACCCGCCAACGCTTGCCAACTTGCCGGCGCCAAAAATCGCGATCACAATCAGCAGGATGATAACCAGTTCCAAAGGGCCAATCTTGAATGGCATGAATTACTCCTTATGTTTCCTTGGTATAAATATTTTACCCCGTGTTATTCAAGCGTCAAATCTGCAATCCAGCGATACAGCACGCAACACCCTAATCTTAAGCAAATTCAGTCTGAGAGCAAACCGCCACTTTTAAATAGCTGCCCTTTGATTACAATAGGAATGCGTCGAATTTATAGATAGCAGGTATGAACGTGCTCAAGCTTGTTCGGGGAAATCGTTACGCTACCCTTAGCCTGACATTGCTTATCATAGCCATTTTAGGGCCTCTATTCCATTGGGCCGGATTATGGCTGAGAGGCCTGTCATTTTTTTATATCGATTTCCAAAAGCTTGTCGCAGCTTATATTTTTCTGGCAATCAGCGCTGGCTGTTCCTCATGGTTGATCCTAAATCCACCCAATCAATTGGCGCGTATTCTTGCTATTGCAGGTCTATTATTGAACATCACTTCCGTTGCCTATGCTGGTCGTCTATGGCGAACCGATTCACAACTCCTTACAAACGACACGATATGGACCCCCTTTGGCGCTAATAAAATAGGTATCCTCATCGCGCCTGCCAATGATGGGGGGCAAGCCATCGCGGAGGCTCGTACTATTGAGGAGACCATCACCGCGCTGAGCGAATCAACCGAGTTAGCTGCTCTTGTGGAAACCCGCCAGATTCCTCCTGTAAGCACGGTTGAAAACGCCAAGTATATAGCTCAGCGTATGCGGGCGCATATTATCGTGTGGGGTACTGCTGAGGGATCCGAGTTGGTCCATACTGAACACTATGTAACGATGATGGGGGCTGGTTCGGCTGCTGGCAGCTTGGATACAAGCGGCTTAATGCTACTATTATCTAGTATTTGTACATTAAATACTGCGGATAATCGATTGGCCAGCGAGAATCTTGTCCCACCGACAGCCCGCGCGTTGCTGGCCCCTGTAAGCCTGGGATTTGCATCCTTAGCCGCGGATAAACCGGAGCTTGCGGCCGCATTTTTTAAGACCGCCCTCTCTGCGCCAAACCTTACGGATGCTACAACGCAGGCCATTCTGGTGCAGTATGGCCTTGCCTTGCTTCTCGCTGATAGACCGGATCTTGCTGAGGAGATAATTGCTCAGGCTCAATTATCCTCCCCTAGCGCATTAAGCCAGGTTGCGGAAGGCAATTTAGCCCTTTATCAAGGCAACCTAGATCGCGCAAATAGCGCATACCTACAGGCACGCGCACTTGACCCTCGCATAGCGCAAGCATACTGCGGTTTGGGCATTGTAGCGAGCGAACAAGCCAATTTAGGGCGAGCATCTTCTCTTTTTAGCCAGGCGCTCGCACTGGAGCCAGATTGCGGTTTGATTAAGCTATTGCAAGCTCATCTATCTGAATTACAAGGTGATAGCAATGCTGCTCAGGCAGCCTATGAGCAAGCTACAGAAAAGCTTTATCCCTTTGATTACCTGAAAAATGTTATCGCTCAACGACGTCAGGAACTTGCCGTATCAGCGCCTACACCTGTACCAACGGCTACATTTGCACCGACACCATCTCCAATGCCAATCCCAGGTCAACGCTACCACACTGTGGCAAAAAATGAGACGCTGCGTCAGATTGCTGAGCTTTATAACGTTTCGGAAGATGATATCATCAAGCTTAATCGGTTGGAAGATAGGAATGTGCTTTATATCGGTCAAGTCCTCATAATCCCTGAGGAATAGGCGCTTCATAAAGCGGCCCCCAACATTACAGTGAATAAGACATTTATCTTCGGTACCTTTATGCGCCAAGCCCTGGTCGCTGGATGCGTTATTTTTGCGTTTCTTTTGCTTGGAACGACCATTGATGCCGCCGCTCCCAGTGTGAGCACTGCCCCCCTCCTCATCACCAATACCGCCAATCCCTTAGTTGCACCGGGGCTATCTCTCACATCCGCCGACCAAGTGCGGATAAGCTGGATTGAAGATGGCTCTATCAAGGTTATCTCCCCCGGCGTGCGCTGGAACACCTCAGTAGCTCCAGATCAGGCAGCAAAATTGGAGAATACGTCGCTGGCATTTACGGCAGGTGATTACTTGGCCTGGAGTGCATCATCTCCGGGTACTCGCCTGATATATGCGCAACGGCTGGAGGAGCTCAATCCTTCCGCGCGCCTTTCCGCTCCAGCCGATGCTGTTTTCACAGTTGACCATTTTGGCACCATACACGCAGCCTGGGCTGAAGCAACCAAACTCTATTATGCCAACAGCCGTTCTGTAACTAGGACGTATGAGCTATCCGCGCCAGCCTCGGACTTGATAATAAGCGTAGATATCAGCGGGACTGCTTTTCTGGCATGGGGACAAGTTAACGTCACTCCGGAAAACAATGGTATCTATCTGCTGCAGGTTAAAGAGCTGGCAGCACCGACTCGCATCGCGGCTTCCGGAGTACATCCCCAGATACAGACAGGTGCGAAAATACATGCCGCCTTTGCCGTCAGTGACACCCTGCTCTATGTAAACAGCGACGATTGGCAACACACGTACACCGTTACCACTGGTATTGAGCAGGATGCACCGTTTTGTCTGGCGCTCGGAGAGGATGATACCGCTCATTTGGCCTGGTACCAGAATGACACTATCCAGGCTGCCTTCTCTACAGATTGGTCATTGACCAGGCAAAAGCTGGTTTCTGCTGAACATGTCAATCATTTGAAACTGGCTATAGATGGACGCGGTGAAGCTCACTTTGCATATAGCATGTTGAATGCTAGCGGACAGGCCGATATCTATTACTTTTCTCCGCCAAGTACAATTCTCCAAGTTGCCCTCTCGCCAGAATTGGCGGGGGAATATATCACTGCTTCTACCCAGCTACATGCCGTGACCAATCTGGCAGACTCCGATGTGCTAAAGATGAGCTTTTACCTGACCATTGACACACCAGAGAGCACGAACACATATGTTCCCCTAGGAATAGATTCGGACGGCGGTGACGGCTGGAATGCTACTCTGCGCACACCAGGTATCACGCCCCAGCAGGTTCGCGCCTGCGTCTTGGCAACCGCAACTAGCGGAGCACAAGCAAGAGCCTGCAGCGGTGTGTTTACTCTGGTACCCCAGGATTGGCCCGATGTCTGGCTGGATAGTTCTATAAACTTCGACGGAGAGCCGATTGTCTTTGCCTACATCACACCAAATGCAGCACAGTCGCAGATAGACGTTTACGCCCAGCCGGCAACTTGCCTGACGCCGGAATCATTATGCCCCGCCAACTCGCAGGTCAAGTACCTTGGTCGTTATACGCTTGCCCAGTCTGGCGGAGGACGTGTTACCAGGCAGCGTCTGGTTCTAAACACCAACATGCTTTCAGACGGGCTTTACTACCTCAGCGCAGCATTGGTCTCTGAGCAGGCAGTAACGAGCACGTTCGATACCCCAATTCGCGTGCACCACCTGAATCCGCCTAAGGTTGAGGTGTTGCCAACATCGTCGACTTACGC
The DNA here is from genome assembly GCA_021372475.1 of Chloroflexota bacterium. GTDB lineage: Bacteria > Chloroflexota > Anaerolineae > UBA1429 > UBA1429 > JAJFUJ01. The sequence goes on from JAJFUJ010000068.1 coordinate 27,557, forward strand.
AGTCGGCGAAATGCTTAAAGTGCAGGCGAGGGTTAAAGAGGGACAATCTTCTGTAACACACATTGACTATTACCTGGTTCATACTTATGAGCCAACTAATATCGATGACCTGGATACCCTCTCGCGAGGTGATATCTGGTTGGGAACCGCCAGACCACTCGACAACTGGAGCATTCGGGTGCCGGTGAACAGCAGTTGGCTCGGTGATTCGTGGCAGATCAAGGCAATCGCGTATGATGAAATGAGCCTTTATACAATCGCATATAGTGAGCATTCGCTGTCTATCGTGAATTCTGGCTACCCTCATCTTACTTTTATACAGCTCGAAGCCGATCAGACTTTGCGAGGGCAGGTAACGACCAGAGTAACGCCCAGCCTGGCTCTTTCTGACCAGGATTATATCAATCTATACATCTCCAAGGATTCGTCTAGCTGGACTGTATTGGGAGCCTTTACACAGAGCGGCGATGAGTGGACCTGCAAATGGAATACCCGTGCGTGGCCTAATGGTCACTATACCCTCATGGCTACTGTACATTTGGCGGATGCGTCATTCGGCAAGCCATCCCTGGTTGATATATATATCGACAATACTCCCCTTGGCTACACGTTCACATCACCGCTTGCCGGTGCAACTGTACATGGCGAAGTAACCCTGGACATTTCCTCGTCGCAATCCATATCGATGCCTTCAAACGTCCACTTTATTCTACAGGACAGTCAACGCGGCTATTATGATCTAGGAGAAGCCCCTAATCGCGATGGGCATTACAGCATTGTCTGGAATAGCCGCCTGGTGCTCGATGGTATATACACCATTACAGCTTCCATCACAGAAGCCGGTGGACGATATATCCAGCTAGAAAAGATGGTTCGCGTCAGCAACACGGCTCCCACAATTCATTTTATAGGCAATGATTTCACACGGCTTCACAATGGTTCCATTCAAGTATGCTGGCAGGCATCGGGAACGGCCCAAACTACAGTCCGCCTGGAATACAGCCCGGATAATGGCGTCCGCTGGCTGCAATTAGCCGCTAATCTCCCGGCTTCCGGCTGTTATGACTGGGATTCTTCCACCACGCCAGACTCCAGCCAGGGACGTTTGCGGGCTATTGCTGCAAGCGGTGTCCTTGAGACCAAGGTCACTAGCAACGTGCTGCTTGTGAACAATGTGGCAGAGGCTCCGGTATTGACAGTGCTCGCTCCTGCGAATGAGACGATTCACGGACAAACAGTCCGGGTTGCGTGGCAAAGCTGGAATCCTGACGCTGAGAACCTAAAGATCGATATTGCCTATCGCGTACCGAACGGAGTATGGATCTCTTTGGGCAGCAATCTTGAGGCCAATGGCGAGTTTATCTGGGATGTTTCCGAGTTATCCAGGATGTCCTGCGAGCTCCGAATCACCGCCCGTGCAGCTTCGGGGCTGTCATCGACTAGCTATCGGGATATAGAGCTTATCCCTAGTGAGCCGCTTACAATTCGCTTATTTTCGCCAAACGGCGGTGAACAGCTAAGTGATGAGGCATTGATACTTTGGAATATTCCTGCGGCCAAAGAAAAGCAGGCCCTTGTCGATGTATACGTTAGCGACAACGCAGGGCAGTCCTGGCTGCCTTTGGCAGAAGGGCTGCAGGATACCAGTTACTATCAGTGGCAGCTTTCGTTTCTCCCTCCTGGAGACCAATACCGAGTCAAGGTTGTAGCGCGAACACTGTCGGCTCAAGCTGAAGCCGTCAGTGCCGCGACATTTACCATCGGGAATCCTCCTAAGCCTACATTAAGGCTTGTCAGGCCCAATTCTGGTAATGCCCTGTTTGGGTTGCAACGCGTCGAGTGGCTGGTGACATCCGGATCGGGGTGCGCTCGCACAGCCAGCCTAGAAATTCGCCCCCTTGGGCAGACTATCTGGGATCCGCTGGTGCAGGGGATCCCAGATGATGGATTTTACATATGGAATACCAGCCTTTTACCTGACGGGTTATACGAGCTGCGACTTGTTATTACGGATAATACGGATGCGAATCTGGAGGCTCTAGTTAAGGTTGAACTCCTGAACCACGACAATCATCCTCCACAAGTGCGCTTGCTCTCCACAGGTCTAGTAGCTGGATCTAGTTTGCTGCCGATTCGCTGGGAAGCGCTAGATATAGACAATGACGCGTTAACTGCTACTATCGAGATATCCAGTGCGTTAACGAACGAGTGGACGGAAATTGCAAAAGTTGATGCGGCGAGGGGTGTATATTGGTGGCGGCCGGATTCGACCGCCCTTGATGGGCGCCTGCGCCTTGTTATCGCTGATGGGACGTCAGAAACATCCTCCGAAGTTGCCCTATCCGCCTATCAGTACGAGCCAACCCTTGCTTGGACGGATGAGGATGCTGCTCGCGAAACTGGACAGCTCAAGTGGGCCGCTCAAAACACCTTGGGTCAAAATCGAGCGGTTGACATCTACCTGAACAGCACAAACAACCTAAGCAGACGCAGTCTGGTGCAAGAGACAATGGGAACGTCCTATACTATCGATATGAAGACGCTCGAACCAGGTGTTCTCTACCTTGCACAGCTAGAAACAGTTACCGCACGAGCGCGAGAGATGCTGCCCGCGATAAGCTTGCTGGTCCCTCCGTTGCCATTCCAGGAACCCAAGCTACAGGTGCAGTTGCCTCAGACTCCCGTCACCTGGACGCAATCGCACGAGATCACCTGGGAGACCGATGACCCTCTCGGGCGCACGTTGTCTATTCAGATTTACTTGAGTGATAATGGTGGATCGAGCTGGGAAACCCTGTCAAGAGATGCCGCGACTGCCGGCTCCTATAGTCTGGATACCACCCAATTCGCAAATGGGCTCTACCTTGTCAAGATAACAGCAGATAATAAGCAGGTAAGTACCAGCCGCATCAGCGCACCAATCTATATAAATAATCCTGGCAATAACCGCCCGATAGTCTCGCTACTGATGCCATATGATTCGGTTTGGTCCGGGACTAAAACGCTGCGTTGGATAACCGCCCATAACGATAAGGACACTACGTTGGCCTCGCTGTCATACAGCACCGATGATGGTCGCTCATGGCAACCGATCGCGGTGGCGCTTCCCGACTCTGGCAGCTATGTGCTCAATACCAATATGCTGCCAAACGCAGCGCGGGTATGGTTGCGGGTACTAGTTACCGATGGGGAATATACCAACCAGGATGTAATTGATACGCCGATTCGTATCGCCAACTATGCAAATCCTGTAATACACCTCACGATACCCTCGCAGGATATAAATGATACGGAAGACCTTATTTTATCTTGGCAAGCAGTATCCGCACTTGCGCGACCCCTAGAAGTTACGCTCGATTATTCCACCAACGACGGCGCTAGCTGGACAGAGCTGGCAGGAGGATTATCTGCCAGCGGGACCTACCCGCTGAATAGCCAACTAACGTCATCAAGCTCCCAGGTGCTTGTACGTGCGACTGCATCCACCAAGTGGGGCAAAGGCATCGATACACTAATGGTCGCGGTACCTTCTAGCTTGGATGCCGCTTTTACGCCGTTTGAACCATAAATCAAAGAAGGAGCGTCTAGTAAACCACTCCTTCTTGCAGCTCGCTGCTCAACTACGCTTGGCAACCAGATGCTTGGATAATCTGGCATAACGCTTGAGCGGACCACCGATGAGCGGCCGTGCATAACGTATAAACTCTTCCGTCACACCGTTGCCGTGTGAGTTGATATACTCCATCGGAACGACATGTTCTTTATTGGCCACCTGGGCTAACGGCGCCAGGCCGTATTCGATATGGTATACTTCGCTAGGTTGGCGAAGAATCGTAACCATCTGCCCCGTTTTGCCCTCCGCTGCAGCGCGAACTGCCAATCTGCCAACCTGATATGCCTCTTCCCGGTCGATTGGCGATTGCAGGGAAGCGAATGAGCGCTGAAGATAACCGGGTTTATCGTAACGCGTGCGCAGCTTGAGGCGGTCTTTGATCGTCTGGTCGAGAAATTCTACCACGCCGCCCTTTAGGATGTGCCCGAAGGCATCCACATCCCCGCGGCCGGAGCCTAAATCCTCGCCACTTTCGTCCTTCGCACCTTCTGAGACGGCTACTACACAGTAGCCTAAACGATGATAGACTTCCTCGACATCGCTGACGATCTGCTCGATTGAAATGCCCCTTTCCGGAAGGTAAATGAGGTGAGGAGGATCATCCGGCGTTTCCTTGGCCAACGCTGTGGATGCAGTGAGCCAACCAGCATTGCGGCCCATTATCTCCATAAACTTCACCGGGCTGCTATCGCCCATCGCCAAGGTATCATAACCGGTATCGCGAATTGCGGTGGCAACAAAACGCGCGGCGCTGCCAAAGCCTGGACAGTGATCCGTCTCTGCCAAATCGTTATCGACTGTCTTGGGTACACCAATCGCATGCATCTCGTAGCCTTTGGAAAGGGCCAACTGAGCGATTTTATTGGTGGTATCCATCGAATCATTGCCACCAATGTAGAAAAAGTAACGCACGTTGTAGGCAATGAACACCTCAAGCAAGCGCTCATAATCCGTATCTTTTACCTTGTAGCGCACGGTCCCCAGCGCAGAGGCCGGCGTGTCACGCAGCGTTTCGAGGGTAGCGGGCGTTTCCTGGCGCAAATCCATCATCTCTTCATGTAGCAAGCCCTGAATCCCATGCACCATCCCATAAATGCCTTCGATCTGCGGATGAGCCATAGCCTCTTGGATAACGCCGACCAAACTGTTATTGATTACCGCGGTGGGGCCGCCTGATTGCCCAACCACCAAGTTGCCACGAGTAATAGCCATGCATCCCTCCCAAAATAAGATTCAGTTTTTGATAATACAATGGTAAGGTTGATTTTGTAAAATCACCCCGGCTGGCGTTTGAGTATCTGATAGTACGGTCCAAAGATCCGGTCAACTTTATAATTCTGGTTTAGATAGATATCCACAATCTTGATCCCGGACGATTTACCAGAGTCATTGGGCTCGACAACGTCTTCAAACATCGAAAAACGCACAATTACCGGAGTTTGCAGGCGTTCCAGGTCGCTAACGATTTCTTCCTGTACTAATTGGGTTGTTGCGACACCCGGATGCAGCTCGTTATAGCGTGTGGCGCACTTACGTCCGGCTAAAAAGTAGAACAAGGCATCGTTGACGAAAATACGGTCATGGCGTGAGGTAGCCTCATAGATGGGTGTATCTGCAGGAACAATCTCACGGATATACTTGATCGCTGCGGCCTGGTTGGGTTCAACAGGCATACCCCATGCAGCCGGTATTTGATGGCCAGTGTTGGGTGTATTAGCCCAGATACCGCGTTCAAGGAGAGTTACCCGTTCATCGATTATCTGCTGACCAAACGGCGCCAATAGCAATAGTGCAACGCATAGAGTAAGTATGCCCTTTACTTTCCCGCTCTTCCAGGCCAACCCAAGCAGAGCCATACACAGGATGAAGCTAATCACCAACAGCCCTACAAGATGAATGAGGTCAGCGCGGATGCGCGACTGGTTAAGCGATACAGCCGCAAAGAGCAGCAAGTAAGCAAAACCACTTAAACGGATAGCTTCGGACGGAGAAAGCTTGCGCCAGCGCAAACGGACGAGGCGTATGATGAGATATAATGCTGTAAGCCCTAGAATCAGGTAGGGGAAATAATAAGGCCAGTTTTCTACGACTTGTGGCAGCAGTTTAGGATACGGCAGTGTCCGCACGAGGGGAAAGGTTGTGATGGGGAATACGATCAGATCTTCCCGTAGCGTTGTCGCTGGCACAGCAGCCAGCAGCAGCGCTGCTGCCGGGGCAACTACAATAGACGCGCCCAGTAGAAAGGGGGTTCCCAGTCGCAGCATCGCATGGCGACTGCGCTCTCCTCTGAGTGAAATACAGCCGGTAAGTGCCAACGGCAAAAAGGCCACAACCTCGGCTACCAAAGCATAGGCCCCAAAATCATGTCTGAATAGGGTGGCCGTTCCTAACGCTAAACCGGCAAGAAACGTCATCCTGCGAGGATGGTTGGAATCAGCGAGATGTAGCAGGGCCAGAAAGCTGGATAATACCAGGAGCATTGCGATATAAACTGGGTAACCGTAAAACTCATAGAATCCGAGCCAAAGGGTAACGAGCAGCCACGTAATCACACCCATACCGCGCGAACCAAGCCGCTGCACCAGCGCCATACTGACTACGGCAACCGCCGCGCGGAAAAGAGTATCCCATACGCGCTCAACTAAAATCGTTGAGCCAAAAATCTTGAATAAGCCTGCCAGCGCATAGTACTGCCCGGGGCTGTAAACCGTCCAGAAATCGCGATACGGTACATCGCCCCACAAGACGCGCTGGGCGCCGTAAACAATGAGGCCTTCATCATAAACATTAAGAGCTCGCGTGATCCCCAGGCCGATGTAGATCACTGAAAGACCATAGAGGAGTATGTAGAGGCCAGTATTTGCCCAAGGTGCCCGCTTGGAGGTGTTCATATTAGCTCCTACCGGGGATAAAAAAGGCTCTCTCACAAGACACCGCTGCGGCGTCGTGATAGAGAGCTATTGCTACGCCAGAGCGGGTGGTGGGATTCGAACCCATGACATTCTGCTTGGGAAGCAGACGCTCTGCCAACTGAGCTACACCCGCGCTACCGTAGTATAAACAAGATGGACGGGTTGTCAAACTATTTTGACCTGTTTTAGCTTAGCTTATAATGAAACAAAGGAGCATAATGACTGCAGGAATAACTATCGTCGGCCTGGGACCTGGCGATCCAACTTGGATTACACGCCAAGCTTGGCAAATACTTGGCAGCGCATCGGAAGTCTACCTCCGCACTGCCAGGCATGAGGCTGCTAGCTCTCTGCCCGTCGGGCCGCATTATACGAGCTTCGATGAGCTGTATGAGCACAACGAATCGCTGACTGACGTCTATGCGTTGATTGCCGAGCGTATTGTGCATCTCGGGCAGCGCGAACAAGGGGTTATATACGCTGTCCCAGGGCACCCGCTGGCTGCTGAAACCAGTGTGCAGCTTATCCGCAAAATGGCTTCCGCTGTACCGCTGCAGGTACACATTATTGGCGGGCTTTCTCTTATGGATGCGGCCGTTCAGTTGCTCGAAATCGATCCTTACGCAGGGCTGCAAATAGCGGAATGCGCTAATGTAGCCAGGCTCAATCATCCCAACCTAGATCCGGACGTACCGGCACTCATCATGCAGGTTGGCAACCGCCACCTGGCCGGCCAGCTTAAACTCACTCTGATGAATCTCTATCCTGATGAACAGCCGATACAGGTTATCACCGCTCTGGGCACACGTTCTGCCCAGGTAAAACAACTGCAGCTTTATGAACTCGACCGCCTGGAGGCTGTTGACCATCTGACCGCCGTATATATCCCCGCATTGGCGCAGCAAGGTTCCCTTGCCAGCCATCAGAATGTTGTTGCGCGGCTGCGAGCGCCGGACGGCTGCCCCTGGGACCGCGAGCAAACCCATCAGAGTCTGCGCACTCACCTGCTGGAGGAGACATACGAGGTGCTCGATGCCCTCGATGCGGATGATATGACGCGTTTGCGCGAGGAACTAGGCGACCTGTTGCTGCAGATAATGCTGCATGCCCAGATTGCCACCGAGGACGGGGATTTCAAGCTGGTAGAGACGGTTCAAGCCAACATCAGTAAACTGGTCAGGCGCCATCCGCACGTTTTCGGCGATACGGTCGTCAGCGGCTCAGAGGACGTCCTGCGCAACTGGGAACAAATCAAGCGCCAGGAGCGCAATGACCAGACCAAATCGCTGCTTGATGGCATATCGCGAGCCCTGCCATCCCTGTCGCAGGCGATGGAAATCCAGCGCCGCGTCGCAAGGGTGGGATTTGATTGGCCGAACGCTGAACAGGTTATGGCTAAAGTGCGCGAGGAACTGCAGGAATGGCAAGCGGCGGAATCACCCGAGCACCACGCCAGCGAACTCGGCGACCTGCTCTTTAGCGTGGTGAACCTCGCACGCTGGTTTGAGCTGGATGCTGAATCGGCATTACGTGAGACGAATAAGCGCTTTGCGCAACGCTTCAGTTATCTGGAGCAGCACGCCGCTCAGATGGGGAAAGCCGTCGAAGAGCTGGATGCAGTAGAGATGGATAACCTTTGGGAACAAGCAAAGTCAGTTGAGGAGCAGGAATGAGTTTTACAGCTCAGAATGGCAGCGGGCGAAAAATCGATGGCAAGAGGAAGACCAAAAGCGCTGCGGTGAACCCTCTTTACTATGCCTTGATTGCCATGCTGACCGCCGTCACCACCGTATTCACTCTGCTGATTCGTGTCCCAATTCCGGCTACCCAGGGCTATATCAACTTTTCGGATGTTGCCACTTATTTCTCTGGATTCTCTTTTGGCGCCGTGACCGGTGGAATCGCCGGTGGAATCGGCGCCGCTATAGCGGATTTGCTTGGCGGCTATGCCCAATTCGCTCCGTTAACCCTTCTGGCGCATGGGGCACAAGGCCTCTTGGCAGGATTAATTGGACGAAAAGGCACACTCCCAATGCTGATTTTGGGATGGGCTGCCGGTACCATCGCGATGGTTGGGTTGTACTTTCTGGGCGAGGGGCTTGTATATACCACGTTTGCGAACGCTCTGGTTGAGGTTCCTTTCAACCTGCTCCAGAATATAGCCGGGGGCGTCATCGGCATACCACTTTACTATGCTGTTCGGAAAGCTTACCCAGCTATCACTCAATTCAGCGTCAATAAACGCTCCGGCCAAAGATAAAGCGCTCATAGGCAATGGCAATCATCCAGGTTGAGCATCTCTCCTTTGCATACACCACCGATCTAGAGCCTGTCAAGGTTCTGGATGACATCAACCTGGAAATCGATAAAGGCGAGGCTTTTGCGTTGATGGGTCCAACTGGCGCAGGCAAGTCCACGCTCTGCCTTGCGCTTAACGGCATAATCCCGCATCTTGTTAATGGTACAATGGATGGGCGAGTGTTGGTAGATGGTATTGATACGCGCGATACCTATCCTGCGGCACTTTCGCAGACTGTCGGGATTATCCACCAGGATCCGGATAGCCAGTTGTTTTGCCCATCGGTCGAAGAGGAGGTAGCCTTTGGATTGGAAAACGCCGGTCTGGCGCGCCAGGAGATAACCGAGCGTATCGATTGGGCGCTGCGCGTGGTGCGTATGGACGCCTATCGCAAATCGTCTCCGGCGCGTCTCTCCGGCGGGCAAAAACAACGGGTAGCTATTGCCTGTAGCCTGGCCTTGCTCCCAAAAGTCCTCGTCCTGGATGAGCCTACCAGTAGCCTCGATCCTGCCGGACAGGCTGAAGTATATGAGGCTGTAGAACGGCTGAGGCGCGAACGCCAGGTGACTTTGGTGCTGGTAGGAACCGATGCTGAACACAGCGCTGCCTACACGGCTCACATGGCGTTCCTGATAGCGGGGAAAATCATCGCCCTGGGTGAACCACAGAAATTACTGGCAGATAAGCAGCTTGTTACTCTAGCGGGCGTCTATCCCCCCCAGATGATGGAGCTTGCCTGGGAGCTTAATTCGCGCTGCCAAACCAGTTACAACTGGCTGCATATGGGCCAGGCCGAATCTGATCTACGGGCACGTTTACAGGATCCTCGTTCCCATGGCTGAGCCGATTATTCGGATAAACCGCCTGAGCCATGCGTATGAAGAGGGAACGCCCGCAATCCACGATATTACCCTTGACATCCCGGATAATGCATTTCTGGCGATTATAGGGCATAACGGCGCAGGCAAAACCACCCTGGTGAAGCATTTTAACGGGCTGCTAAAACCATCGCGCGGGCAGGTTTTGGTGACGGGGATAGACGTTGCATCGACCTCAACCGCTGCCCTGGCCCATTTGGTCGGCTTTGTGTTTCAGAATCCTGATCACCAGATATTCAGCGGCACCGTACAGGAGGAAGTCGCTTTCGGACTAAAGAATCTGGGTATTGCATCGCACGAGGTTGAGAGGCGCGTTGGCCAGATCCTTGATGAGTTGGAGATCGGGGCGTTTAGAGACACTCCGCCAGCGATGCTGGGGTATGGATTGCGCCGCAAGATAACACTGGCAGCCGTTTTGGCGATGGATCCCCGAATATTGGTGCTGGACGAACCCACCGTAGGGCTGGACGCTCACAGCACGAATGAGTTCTTCAACCACATTAATAGAATGCATCAGCAAGGACACTCGATCATCCTAGTAACCCATGATATGCGCCTGGCCGCGCGTTACAGCAGCTCATGCCTGGTTATGCGCCAGGGCTGCACCATTGGCTACGACACCACTCGCAACATTTTCAGCAATTCCAATTTGTTAGCGTGCGCCGGCTTGGCACAGCCGGCTGTTACCAGGCTTGGCAGTGCGCTGCAGGATGCCGGCATGCCCGCCAACCTGCTCAGTGTTGAGGAATTCGCTGATGCCTATTTAGGCTTAAGTGAGCACACATTATGAGCTTTGCGTACGACCTATTCCAGAACGGGGATTCTTGGTTATACCGCCTGGATCCGCGGGTTAAGCTGCTGGCTTCAATCTGCGGTTCTGCGCTGCTCCTTTCGTGCCGCAATTTCTGGTTGGTGTTAGTTGCTTTGCTGCTCATCCTGGCAATTCTTTTAAGCGCCGGAATAAGTCGGGCCACTCTAGGTTCCACGTTGCGCATCCTGGTGCCAGTGATGGTTATGATTGTGCTCTTTACGGCCTTGTTTACCCCTGTCGAGGGCACTCGATTATTCCAATTCTGGATTGTTACATGCACCACTGGAAGTTTACTATTAGGTATAACTCTGGGGCTGCGTATTGCAGCACTGGCTTATGTGATCCTTGCCTGGCTGTATACAACTGACCAATCTGCCCTTACGCGCAGCCTCGTTGCGCTTGGGCTGCCGCATCCCTGGGGGCTGACACTAGCTATTGCTCTGCGACATATTCCATTATTGGCGGCCACGTTCCGCCAAATCAGCGATGCACAGCAAGCGCGCGCCTTGGAGCTCAGCAGGGGCAGCCTGCTGCACAAGGCGCGCGCATTTATCCCGATAACTGTCGCGATGATTATCAATTCGCTGCGAACCGCGGAAGCACTCAGCCGAGCCCTCGTTTCGCGCGGATTTGGGGCGCCGATCCAGCGCACCATCTGGCGGCCGCTCAAAATGCGGGCAGCGGACTGGGTCTGGTTAGCAATGATCCTAGTTAGCACTGTGGTAGGGCTCATCGCGCGTTACGCATTCGGTTTTGGGATAGATAACTGGTTTTTATTTAGTTAAGGCTTTCCCTTCCGCAGCCCAAATCATGCCACGCGTGACCAGCGGCAGGATCTGCGGATCCTGTGAGAACACCTGGGCGACATGTCCTAGCGAGCAATAAAATACCCGGCCAAGCCCGTACATCTTTTTCCATACAACCGGCACGGCCGTATCGCCGAAAAGGGTAGTCGCTAAAACCTCGTTCCCTGGGTCCACGTGCATATAGTATTGCTCCGAACTCACCTCAAAATCCTTTACGCCTGCCACAATCGGATCGGTCGGCTTGGTGATATGCACCATATACTTGACGCCATCTCCACCGGGATGGGCAACCCACTGTCCGCCGACCATAAATTGAAACTCGGTCTCATTACGAAAAGCATCGCCCATCCCGCCGTGTACACCAGCGATACCTACACCGCTCCTGACAGCCTCAAGAAGCGGATTCAGTTGTTCGGGCTTGATGGTGCCCATCGTCCATTCGGGTATAATTAAATCGAGCATTTTGAGCGCCTTAACATCCAGAAACGCGTCCAGTGTGTCTGAAATTTGAACGGTAAATCCGTTCGCGCGCAGCGCAGCAGCCAAGATATCAGAAACCTGCTTAGGTTCGTGTCCCTGCCAACCACCTTGAACAATCAACGCTTTTTTCATAAGGCTCCCTTGGGAAATTAAGGATATATATTTCTTGTACCATCAGCAGCAGGCATCGTCAACTTAGCCTTTTGAGGCAAAGTGCTATAAACTGGTGCAAATATATAGGTCAGTCACTCTGTGAAATACTTAACGCGCCGAGCATTACTCAAAAAAGCTTGCCTGGTCATGATGGGATTGAATGCGGCCTGCCATCCCTCGGAACTGACCGCCCCATCACCGGCAACAAGTACACCCCGACCATCCCCAAGTAATACGCCTGAAACAGTCAAGCCACAGCCTTCAGCGACCGTCAAAGCCACGCCAGCACCGTCGATCCCAATCACAATGACGGTAGATGCGGTTGAAAGCGGCTTTACTCAATTCTCGCGAAAGCTAGCGCCAGAGTTCACGGAGGTTACTGGAACTCAAGTAGAGTTTCGCCTGGTATCGTCGCGGGATGAATATTTAAAGTCAATTTCTGAGCGATCGGCAGCCGGCGACCTGGATATCGTCGAGTCCCCGGTCGGCTTGATGGTGAAAGCCTGGGCGCGCTTTGGGTATATCCGGCCGCTCGATACTTACCTTAACCCCCTCGCCGATACAACCAAGGGCATTTTCCCGGGAGCGCTTGCAGCGTGCACGATCTCAGGGTTGTTATACGGGCTGCCGTATGCAGCCAGCCCCGGGGAAAGTTTGCTTCTATATAACCGTAGGCATTTTGATGCCCGCCAACTTGCCTATCCGCAGAATGACTGGACGCTAGAAGACATGGCGAATGCTGCGGATAGACTAAATGTGATAGACGACTCTGGGCATTTTAAGTTGTATGGCTATATTCCCCAATATGTAATGCCCGGGCAGTTGTCGATGCTGCGTTTATTTGCATCCGATTTATTTAGTGCTGAAGGGAATCGGGCTATCCAGCCAGAAACCTTGCTCTCTATGCTGAACTGGTACCAACTACAATTAGGTGAGCGCCTAGTATTTCCCAGACCATTCGAACTACCAGCAGGGCCATTCACTCTATTCTCTCAAAGCAAGGCCGCTATGCTCAGACATTCTTTTGGAACTTACATCACGCTCGCTAACGAGGCTGAATGGCTGGGAGCAGCCTTGCTGCCATCTCTGGAAACCGATGGCGCTCATGGCAGCTATATATCCGGGCTGGCATTCTGTATGGCCAAGAGCTGTCCAAGGCCGGCCATCAGCATCGAATGGTGCAAGTTCGTCTCCAGTGAAGCCAACGGCATTCGTATGCTGCAGCAGGGATGCGGAGCGCCGGGTTGCCGAATAGGCGCGTGGCAGGCACCTGCTGTCGTACAAAAATACCCAATCAGCCCGCATTGCGCTATACTCGCGAACAGTGCGCAGCCTGAGCCGATACCTCAGAACCTGCGTCAAAGGCAAGTTTATAACACCTGGCTCACAGCAAGCGAGCCGTTTTGGCAGGCACAAATTAGCGCTGCAGAGTGCGCAGAAACACTCTCAAGGAGCATCCAGCAAATTCTAGATGCCCCTTCATTGACCAATCAGGATCCAATTTAGGAGGATAAATTGGCTAGGCTAACATCCCGTGAACGTTTTCGCATCGCGATGACTAATGGTAAACCCGATCGTGTCCCATGCGCGCCGGATATCTCGAATATGGTGCCTGCCAGGCTGACGGGGCGGCCGTTTTGGGATATCTACTTTTACCAGGCCCCACCGTTATGGAGAGCTTACCTGAATGCTGTAAAAACAATCGGCATCGATGCATGGTTCTTTTATGGCGATCCTGGTTTTACTTTTGCCGATCCCCTCGATGTGAGCCAAACCAGCTTTAGCTGGTCAACCGAACGCCTGGTGGTCGATTACCGCATCACGACGCCGGCCGGCGATTTAACCCAGCAGATGACTTACTATATCGCCGATTCACCCACGATGACCGTAAAGCCGATCAAGGATTTTAAAGCAGATTGGCAAAAGCTGCGTCACTTGCTGCAAACCCCAACTAACTGTAATCCGCAGCTTGCTGAGATTCAACGGCGTGAGGTAGGGGAATCGGGCGTCTTTGGCATGTGTGTCGGCATGCCTGGATTCCAGAGCTGGTTTGGCCTGGTAGAGGGCACCGAGATTGCCTTGAGCTATCTGTATTATGATGAGCCGGAGATGATCGAAGAGCTGCGCCTGCTGGAGGAACAGCGCCAACTCAAAATGATGGAGATGGAACTGGATATGCATCCCGATTTTATCCTGATTGGGGCTTCCGGCACCATCACCCTACAATCACCTAGGATTGCGCGGGAGCTCTCCCTGCCGACTCTAAAGAAGCTCACCCACATGGCCAGACAAGCGGGCGTGCCGACGATGCTGCACAGTTGCGGCCTCGAACGCGAACTGGTCAAGATGTGCGTCGAGGAAACAGAATTGGATTGCATCAATCCCCTCGAAGTGCCGCCGATGGGCGATTGCAACCTGGCGGAGATCAAGCAGAGTTTTGGCTCGCGTATCGCATTGATGGGCAACCTGCATACCACGGATGTCATGCTACGCGGTACGGTCCAGGAAGTGGAGCAAGCTGCCAGGAAAGCAGTCGATGACGCCGGTGCTAATGGAGGATTTATCTTGTCAACAGGCGACCAGTGCGGGCGCGATACTCCACTGGAAAACCTGCGTAAACTAGTTGAGGTGTGCGAAACATATGGTCGGTACGACTGATTAGTGGGGGGATGGCAGTTGAGTCACCATCCCCCGGACCGCTTTAGAACAGTCGACCACTCTGATTATAGGCGATTGCAGCGGCCATCAACCCCTGGAAAAGAGGATGAGGGGCGTCTGGCCGTGACTTAAATTCGGGATGAAATTGGCTGCCAATCATGTACGGATGGTCGCGCAACTCGCCAATCTCTACCAATTGCCCGTCGGGCGATAATCCGCTCCATACCATGCCAGCCTGCGCAAGCTCATCGCGATAGGCATTGTTAATCTCATAACGGTGGCGATGGCGCTCAAAGATTTCAGGCGTGTTATAGGCTGCGCGCGCCTTGGTTCCCTCGACCAACTCACAGGGGTAAATGCCAAGGCGCATCGTACCGCCTTTATCCTGGATACCCCGTTGCTCCAGCATCATATCGACCACCGGCATAGGCGTAAGCGGATCAAACTCGGCGCTATTAATCCTTTTATTTCCCATCACATGGCGTGCGAATTCGATGACCATCACCTGCAAACCGAGGCACAAGCCGAGATAGGGAACTTTGTTTTCCCTGGCATAACGGGCTGCAGCAATCTTGCCCTCTATGCCGCGTTCGCCAAAGCCGCCAGGCACAACGATGCCATCCGCTTTCGATAGATACTCACGCCCGTTGTCGCAATTCAACAATTCCGCATCCACCCAATCGATGACCAGCTTACGGTTGTAATAGCTGGCCGCGTGAAGCAATGATTCGCATACGCTCAAATAAGCATCATGCAGGCCGACGTATTTGCCTACCAGCGCAATCCGTACCTCAGGTCCAGGCTCCAGGATACGCTTTACCATATCGCGCCAATCATCTAGATACGGCTCCCCGGCAGGTAGTTTAAGGCGCTGCACGAGGTAATCGCCCAGGCCGTACTGCTCAAGCTCCAGCGGGACCTGATAGATTGTGGGCGCTGTTACCAACGGAATAACTGCCTTGCGGTCAACATCACCGAAAAGCGCGATTTTATCCAGGTTGCTGGAAGAGATAGGGTAATCTGCCCGGCATACGAGCACATCAGGCATAATGCCGATACTGCGCAGCTCGCGTACCGAGTGCTGCGTTGGTTTTGTCTTTAATTCGTTCGTAGAAGCG
>JAJFUJ010000089.1 GCA_021372475.1 Chloroflexota bacterium
ATCAACACTCCGCCGTTGCCAACTACCTCAGGCAGCGACGACCTATTTGAGGTAACGACCGGCACCCCGCAAGCCATCGCTTCGAGCGGAGGCAACCCGAATCCCTCATACGTTGATGGATAGATAAACAACTCGGCGCCATTATACCACAAGGGTAATTCGCTCTGCGGAATAAAGCCGGTAAACAACACCTGCTTGTTCAAGCTCAACTGCTCCACCTGCTGTTCGATAGAACGGTAATACCAGCCTTTCCCACCGCCAATAACCAAGTGCGGGATAGAGTGGTTCTGTTGATAGAGGATGGCATAAGCTTTCAATAGTGCCGTGATATTTTTACGCGGCTCCAGGGTGCCGACGCAGAGGATGTATCGAGGCGGAAGCTGGTATTCCTGCTTGAAACGGGCTACCGTTTCTTTAGGCAGAGGTCGCATCTCCGCGTCTGCCGCGATGAGCACTGTATGAGTACGGGTCTCAGGGATATGCAGGATACGCAAGACATCCCGACGGGTGCTCTCTGAATCGCAGATGACCGCCGCAGCGTGTTCGGCGGTGTAGCGGGTCATCGCCCGCAAATAAACGCGCTTGGCCGGCTGAAACAGTTCCGGATAGATAAAATGGCTGAGGTCATGAATAGTCACCACAACTGGGCACGGCGCATGCAACGGACCGACATACACTGGCGCATGTACCAGGTCGGCTTGTGCGCGTTTCAGAGCGCCTGGCTGAGCGAATTGCTCCCATAAAATCCTGCGCGACGGCTTGCTTGACGCCGACCTGGGATATATGAATCTCCAGCCGTCCATCTCCAAATCTGGCTCAGATACAAACGCTGTATAATCGCTGCCCGGATCGGATTTGGGCAGAGCGTGCAGCAAGCCATCTATGTAGTGGCTAACTCCGGCGCCGCGGTAAGTGAGCGACCTCGAATAGAGCAACGCGTTTAGCGCGATGCGCGGGCGTCTACCGCACACACTCACTGTTTCATCCCCTCTGAAGCCCAGCTCCAACCAGGCGTTGTGCTGCTGTCAGAGGCAAGCCACTCGTATACCCGCATGGTTGCAACGGCGATGCACTCGTGGGTGTAATGCGCCAGCACCCGTGCCCTTCCGCGCTGGCCTAAATGCTGCCGTAAAGCGCTGTCATCTCGCACACGTTCGATATGCTCCGATAGCGCCTCAATTTCCCCCTCGGGGGTTACTACCCCCCCGTCTCCGATGACATTCGGGATTTCGCCCGAACTCGAGCCGATAACCGGCACTCCGCAGGCCATCGCTTCAATCAGAACCCTCCCGAATTGCTCCTTCCAGCTTGGCGTGCTCAACGAAGGCAGCACAAGCACATCTAGGTTGCGGTAATAATCGGGCATTTCCTCGGATGGAATGTGCTGGTGGAAGATTACCCGATCACTGAGGTTATACTTTTGCAGAAAACTCACCAATTTTGGCATCAATGGTCCAGAGCCGCTAATTTCCAGGCGCCACTCACCATCCAACAACGCAAGCGCTTGCAGCAGTACCATCAGTCCTTTCTGCTCCACCAAGCGTCCGGCATAACCGATGGTAAATATTCCCTTGTGAGGCTCTTGCGCTGGCTCAAATAGATGGGGATCTATGCCAAATTGTGGGATCAAGGCGATGCTTCCCTGGTACCCCTTGGCACGCAGCACATCCGCAGCTTCCATATTGCCGGCAATGGCGGCGCGGCAGTTACGATAGTCGGATTGTTCTATCGCAGAGAACGGGAAAGGATAACTGTGCAGCAGGTTCTGCCAAGTGAAAAAGAGCGGTCTGGCGCCAATATGCCTGGCAGCATTCACGGCCAAATAGGTGGCCAGATTATACGGCTCCTCATCGACATGGCATATATCTGGCCGAATTCGGCGTAATATGGAGGCCAGAGTTGGATAAAAATGCAGATGGAACGATCCGTTACACGCCAATGGCGCAGTAATGAGCTGGTAACCCTGAGTATGGGCGATTTCAAGTTCCTGAGTATGCCCGGCCTCGCGCCAGGATGCCGGCACAACGGCCGTCAGCTCTATGTTGGGGAGGGCAGCCAGCGCTTCAAGCTTGCGCTGATAAGCGCCGACGACAAACGCTTTGGATATTATCGTAACTCGCATGGACTATATCTTATATACTTTGACAGGATAATCCAATCGAGCTAAGATGCTGGGCCTGTGGGGCGGTGGCGGAATGGCATACGCTGTGGACTTAAAATCCACTGGGGGCAACCCCATGAGGGTTCGATACCCTCCCGCCCTACT
>JAJFUJ010000112.1 GCA_021372475.1 Chloroflexota bacterium
TTGACACAATAACGAAACAGGGCGTCAACAGCGGCCGGCTCAGGCCAATTCCGGGTAAAAGGATTCTCCTGAAACTGGGCTATTGGCGATTCGAACTGATGACCTGCACTCATCACCGCCTCCTGCGTCAACCCATTAGGCAGAGCGGAAAGTGGCCAAGTTGCCAAACTTATTATCAGATTATAAACTGCCGTTGCGTAAAGTCAATGCTCTTGGTGTAGATGTATATGCGCATAGTTTTTATCGGCCCATTCGGGCTGCAACCCAAAAGCACCATGCGAGTCAGGGGTGTACCCCTGGCCAGAGAGTTTGCGGCTATGGGGCATCAGGTTAAAATTGTAATGCCCCCATGGCACACCCACGAATCCCCGGCTGTGTGGCAGGCAGAGGGCATCGAATACGAGTACGTTGCGGTCAATTATACACCGCTGTTTGGTTACCTGGCTACCACACACAACCTGGTGCGCGCTGCATTGGCTTTTAAGCCTGATGTTGTGCATTGTTTTAAGCCCAAGGCCTATGCAGGACTGGCTGCCTATTTTATCTGGCACCGTAAAAAACTTGGCAACAAGGCGCGCCTGGTGGTTGACGAGGATGATTGGGAGGGTAACGGCGGTTGGAATGCCGTCGAGCCTTATCCAGCAGCGCTCAAGCGTTTCTTTAGCTGGCAGGAACGTTGGGGCGTGCGCCACTGCGATGCCCTAACGGTCGCGAGCCGCACTCTGCAATCTATCGTCTGGAGCCTTGGTGTGCCGCCGGAGCGAGTGACCTACCTGCCGAACGGCGCGCCGCACATAAACCCATCTACATCGGATATGCGCCGCACATTGCAGCTAAACGATAGCCCTACGGTGCTCTGTTACACGCGTTTTGTCGAATTCAGTCCGGAGCGTTTGCTAGCTATCTGGCAGATCGTTCACCGCGAGCTGCCAGCAGCACGGCTGCTAATCGTTGGCAAGGCTCTGAACGCTGAGGTGGAAGCACACCTGGATCATCTGCTGGCTGGCGACTTGGCTGATACGGTGCTGCGTGCTGGCTGGGTTCAGATGGTTGACCTGCCTGCCTACTTGAGCTGCGCCGATGTGGCGATTTTCCCCTGTGATGACACGCTAATCAATCGCTGCAAATGCTCCGTCAAACTAACAGATTTGCTTACCGCAGGCTTGCCCATAGTGGCAGATGCAGTTGGCCAGAACGCCGAGTATATCGAGGCTGGTCGCTCGGGTTGGCTTGTCTCCCCCGGAGATAATACGGCAATGGCGCATGCCGTGTTCGCTTTGCTACAGGATGAAGCGCAACGCAGGGCACTTGGCAATGCAGCTCGCGAGCGGATGCTCTCAGAGTTCAATTGGCAGAGGCTGGCGCAAACCGCCTTGCAAGCTTATGCGGATTCCCATTCTTCATAGTTATCCACGTCACGCGGCATATTTTCATTATCCGAAGTCACTGGGCGTGCTTCCAAGAATATCTCACCGAAGAGCGCCTCCTGTTGCACTTGGATTTTCTGCTGTTTGATGAGCTCCAAGACCGCTAAAAACAGCACAATAACTTCCAGGCGCGAATGGGCGTTGGCTAGGGCGCAGCTTAACGGTATGCTGTTCTGCTGAGCAAGTAACTGTGTGATACGGCGGATACAATCGCCGATATGGATGTGGACCGGCTGTACGACAGTATCCACCGAATCGAGGCTCGGCTGTTCAAGGATCGCTTGCAGCAAGGCTTCCGTCAGTTGTGCGGGGGTTATCGAGCCGTAAATAACACCACCTTTAAGCTTGGGCATCGGAGCCAGGCGCAGGTAGGTGTGCCATCCGCGCTGTTCGAGCTCACGCAGCCTGGCTGCTGCATCCTTGCAGCGTTTGTACTCTACCAACTGACGGGCAAGCTGCTCACCATCATCCTCTTCATCTTCACTATCGGGGATGACAGGAGGAGGAAGCAAAGATTTGCTCTTGATTACCAGCAGCTTGGCTGCGATAACCAGAAAGTCAGCCAGATTCTCCGAGGTGATATCAGCAATTCGAGCGATATGTTTTAAGTACTGGTCAGCGACCAGTGCCAAAGAAACGCGGGTAATATCCAGCTCTTGGTGTTCGATTAGACGCAGCAGCAAGTCCAACGGCCCTTCAAAGACATCAAGGGCTACACAGTAGGGGTCCGAATTAGCGCTCATATCTGCCACATCTCCCTCGAATTATTCAAGAGGAAGCTGGAGTAAATAGCGTCGCACCATATCCACCGCATTATGTAACAACCACCCTCGGCCGTTTGGCCCCGTTCGCGCGCGCCGCGGAGCAATACGCTTTACGCCCGTAGGGGTAGACAACGCGATATAAGCAGGTGAATCGTCGGCAGCAGCCTGCTCGCTTCTGCCCGTTACCGCCAACCCAAGGTCGCTGTGCAAGATCTGGCGCACCGCGTTCGCAGCCTGGTCGGCCTCCTCCTGGCTGGATTCAGGGGTAGTGCGGAGTGCTTCCAGCGGGTCGGTAAGAAGGCCGTTTATGGGATGAGTGAACGCGACACTGCCCAGATAACAACCCGGAGCTGCGGTTTCCTGGGCGAGCCAGGAACCCAGTTGTCCCGCACAAACCGTTTCGTAGGTGCCGAGGGTAAGGTGCTGCTCATGCAGCAGCCCGCAGACGATGCCCGGCAAAGTATCCGCGTCAACGCCATAAATCCAACGGCCGATGCGCGCACGCAGTTCACGTTCCATTGGCGCGATCAGTTGATTAACCTGAGCCTCGCTTTCAGCTTTGGCGGTGATGCGGATATCGGTTTGTCCAGAGTGGGCGGCCGTGCCGACTGTGGGATTAGCGGAGCCCATCAGATCGGTAAAGTAATGCGATAACGCTGATTCACCGATGCTGCAGGTATGCAGAACCCGGCTCTTGATGATGCCGCGCAGATGAAAGCGCTCGCGCAAAAGCGGCAGCACTTGAGTTTGCATCAGGTGCTTCATCTCAAAAGGTACGCCCGGCAGGCTGATAAGGATATGGCCGTCCTTTTCCAGCAAAAAACAAGGAGCCGTCCCTACCGGATTGTGGATCACCTGCGAACCTGCCGGAACAAGCGCCTGTTTGCGGTTGTTATCGGTCATCACGCGTCCACGCCGTTTGAAAAAAGCGGCGATCTCATCGAGCAAATCCTCATCCAGCTCTAGGCTGCGCCCGAAGGCATCTGCGGCAGCTTCGCGAGTCCAGTCATCCACCGTAGGCCCTAACCCTCCGGTAGTAATGACAACGTCCGACCGCACGACGCAGGTACGCAACACTTCACTGATGCGCGCCACGTTATCGCCCACAGTGTGCGTGTAATACAGGTTCAATCCCAGGGTTGTGAGCTGCTGCGCAATCCAGGAAGAGTTCGTATCGATGATCTCACCCAGCAGCAATTCTGTCCCGATGGCGACGACCTCTGCTTGCACAATCCTCTCCTAGAGGTAATTTGTCATTTTGTGCTGCCGAAGCTGCTTGACCAGCTCGCTTACCTGTTGAGCCTGATCACGCGGCAGCACCAATAGGGCATCGTCCGTATCAACAATTACCAGGTCTTGCAGCCCAAGGCTGACCACCAGACGCTTGTCGCTGTAGACTAGGCAGTTTTGCGTATCAATTTCATAATGCTCGCCGTCGCCCATGATGACGTTGTCGTTGAAATCGTGAGGCAGTATATCATAGAGGGATGCCCAACTGCCGATATCGTTCCATCCCAGATCACTGGAGACGACCGCGGCGTTGGTGGCGTGTTCCATAATGCCGACATCAATCGTTGTGCGTTCGATATATCCCCAGGTAGTAGCCAAGACGGCTGCCTCATCCGCTGAACCAATAGCGGCAGCAATGGCGGAAAGCTGCGCATAGATTGTGGGTTGATATTGTTCGAATGCCGTCAAAATAGCATCCAGCGTCCATGCAAAATAACCGGTATTCCAGTCATACAAACCGCTGGCGAGATATTCCCGCGCCAGTTCGAGCGGCGGTTTTTCGCGAAATTGGGCGATGCGGTACACCGGCGGTTGCTCCCCGTTGAGGAGCTTGCCGCGTTCGATATAGCCGTAACCTGTTTCTGGATGATGCGGTATGACGCCGATTGTTACAAGATACCCTTCGCGGGCTGTGTTGATGGCGGTTAGCAACGCA
This sequence comes from Chloroflexota bacterium, assembly GCA_021372475.1. Taxonomy (GTDB): domain Bacteria; phylum Chloroflexota; class Anaerolineae; order UBA1429; family UBA1429; genus JAJFUJ01. The sequence goes on from JAJFUJ010000112.1 coordinate 4,137, forward strand.
GTGCGAAAACGTTCCGGGAACTGAATGATGTGGTCGGCATGCAGCGAGACCATGACGGCGTTTCCGGGCAGCTTCCTGCGCAACCGGAAAGCAGTCAGACCCAAAGCTGGAGCTGTTCCACGGGCGGACGGCTCACAATAGATGTTATCTTTGGGCAGCTCGGGTAGATGGGCTGCGATGAGATCGACATGCTCCGGGTCAGTCAGCACCAGGATACGCTCGATGGGCACCAGAGGCAGCACACGGTCAATGGTCTGTTGCAGCATAGAGCGGTTGCCAACAACATTAAGCAGTTGTTTGGGCGTTTGCTGTCTGCTTAACGGCCACAAACGTGTACCGCTGCCGCCGGCAAGGATACATACATAAACGTCGTCAACACTCTGTATGGTCTGAAGTGACATCGTCAATATCTCCTCTAGTTACTGGGCTAGTTATATGCTATGTCCGAGAACATAGCGCGCGTTATCAGCGCGACGGACCATCCCCTTGAGTTCCATCATAACCAGTGTACTCGATACCGTGGCAGTCGGAAGGCGCGATTCGCGGACAATGTCGTCTATATGCACCGATTCCTGGCCAATTATCTCACTGATGAGCCTTTCCAATGGCGTATCGGGTATCGTCTCGCGAGCTTCCTCCTGCTGGATAATCATATTCAGGTTGAGCTCACTTAATATATCCTCGGTATTGCACACCAGTTTCGCCTGGCTATGCATAATCGCCGAATTGGTGCCGGCGCTGGCCCGGCTAAAGACAGAACCCGGCACGGCAAAAGTGTCGCGGCCTTGTTCCAGTGCAAACTGCAGAGTTATGAGAGCACCGCTCCCGAGGCCTGCCTCGGTAACTACAGTGCCGAGCGACATACCGCTGATGATCCGGTTGCGAGGGGGGAAGTTATTCGCTTCTGGTTTAGTGCCTAGCGGGTAATCAGAGACGAGAGCACCGGATTGCATAATCCGTTCTGCCAGTTCGCGGTGGCTGGCCGGATAGATATAGTCCAGACCGCAACCTAGCACAGCCAGTGTCCGTCCGCCGGCATCCAGCGCAGCCTGGTGAGCTACCCCATCGATTCCTAACGCCAGGCCGGAGATAATGGTAACCTTGTTACGCGCCAGTTCACCTGCCAGATGACGCGTAACTTCTTTCCCATAACTGGTAGGATTACGTGTTCCCACGACAGCGACGGCCAGTTCATCGGAAACCTCCAGCTTCCCTCGGACATACAGCAGCGGCGGGGGTTGGTCGATTTTCTTGAGCAGAGGAGGATAATCCGGGCTTGCCCAGCAATAGAGCTTTATGCCGGCTTTATCTATTTTAGCCAACTCGGCATCCAAATCGAGCTTGTCGCGCATGCCAACGAGTTTTTCAATGGCATCCTGCGGCAACTGAGCTGCTCGCAGCGATGCGCGGTCTGCGCGCCAGGCGAGTTCGATATCCTTGAAATATGCCAACAGGGCGCGCAGTCGCACCGGACCGATGCGCGGGATAAGGTTAAAGCCAAGCCAATAGCGCAGCTCATCGGGCATCTTGGTTTTCTCTCCAAAACCGATTGTCCACGGGGCCCTATTTATGGACTCTGCGATGGGATGTGGAACAGATACTAGGCAGCATTACAACTTGTAAGGAATATACATACTGAAGAGTATAATACTATGTATTTTATTATAAAGGTAAAGCTCTTGCATGGTCTAAGCGAAATAAATGCCAGTTCCGTCCAATGCCGTTGATATGCTGTGCGTATATGTCTATACACAGGATTCTACCGAGCCGATAGCCGTTTTTAGCTTAATCATGGGCGGCCATTCAGACTTGGCAAAGCCGTTTTCGCCCATGTGTTAGCTATATGCACAAAACAGGCGACGTCCTATTGGGAACGTCGCCCGCATGAGGTGGGCTTAACGTTAGACTATCTCGAGGATGACGCGCTTACCTGTGCGTGCGGAAGAAGCAACTCGCAGCACAGAGCGCATCGCATTTGCAACCCTGCCGCGGCGGCCTATCACCCAGCCTTTATCCGAAGGATCAACCGAAAGTTCAAGGATAATCGCATCTGTTCCACGCAGTTGGTTTACCTTCACGGCTTCTGGATGGTCGACCAGGGACTTGGCCAGGAATTCTACGAGCTCGCGCATGGCTTGCTAACTCCTAAGCGGTCTCAGTTGTGCTGGCAGCTTGAGCCTTGCTGGCAAGGTGCTTTTCCCAAAGGCCGTTCTTTTGCAGCATCCTAGCCACCGGATCGCTGGGTTGGGCTCCCTGAGCCAGCCAATACAGAACGCGGTCTTCTACCATATCCATCGCGGGCGGATCAACGCGCGGATTATAATGGCCGACAATCTCGATGAAACGCCCATCACGAGCAGACCGCTGGTCGGCAACGATGATCCTGTAACTGGGCTGTTTCTTTGCTCCAACTCGGGCTAAACGAATTCTAACCATGGCAAGTCCTTCGCTGTTACTGATTACGATTGAGCTATTATACACTAAAACACTTTTTTTGGCTAACGGAACATAGATAGTAAATTGCGCCCTTTTTTGCCTTGCATTTGCTTCATCATCGACTGCATTTCGGTAAACTGGCGCAGTAACTGGTTGACTTGCTGAACGCTCGTGCCGCTGCCTTTCGCTATGCGTCGGCGCCGACTGGCATTAATCACTTTGGGGTTGCGCCGTTCTTCGCGAGTCATAGAGTTGACGATAGCTTCACTTACCTGCAACGCTTTATCGGTTTCCTCCTCAGGAAGCTGCTTGCTGAACTGCTGCATGCCCGGAATCATCCCAATGATGTCGTTGAGGGAACCCATCTTTTTTACGGCGTGAAGCTGTTCAATCAGATCTTCAAAGGTAAAGGAAGCCTTGCGCAGCTTTTGTTCCATTTTGCGCGCTTGCTCCTCCGAGATGGACGTCTCTGCCTTCTCGATGAGAGTAAGCACATCACCCATTCCCAGGATGCGCGAAGCCAATCTATCTGGGTAGAATACCTCCAGGTCGGATACTTTTTCCCCTATTCCCATAAACTTGATCGGCACACCGGTTACTGCGCGGATAGATAGAGCTGCTCCACCGCGCGCATCGCCATCTACTTTGGTGAGGATTAACCCGGTCAACGCGACTCGTTTATTGAATTCCTCGGCCACTGCCACCGCTTCCTGGCCGGTCATAGCATCAACGATGAGCAGAGCTTCGCGAGGCTGGGTCACACGCTTGACTTGCTCCAGTTCTGCCATCATGCGGTCATCCAGTTGAAGGCGGCCGGCTGTATCGAGAATGACTACCGAAAAGCCCTCGCGGTGGGCGCGTTTGAGCGCGTTTTCGCAGATAACCGGAGGAGCTACCAGAGTACCCTCATTATGTACAGGCACATCAATCTGCTTGCCAAGGGTCTCTAGTTGAGCGACAGCGGCCGGGCGGTATACATCGGCGGCAACAAGTAAGGGGCGCTCACCGCTGCGCCGCAGGTAAAGTGCAAGCTTGGCGGCCATCGTTGTCTTGCCGGAACCCTGCAGCCCCACCAACATAATCACGGCAGGCGGCGGTCCTGAGAGATCCAAATGCACTGCCTCGCCCAGGGTAGCAACCAGCTCTTCGTTGACGATTTTTATGACCATCTGGGCAGGAGTAAGCGACTGCATAACATCGCTGCCGATGGCGCGTTCGCGCACGCGAGCGGTAAAATCTTTGACTACTTTGTAGTTGACATCCGCTTCCAACAAAGCCATGCGCACCTCTCGCATAGCTTCATTGACGTCTTGTTCGGAAAGACGCCCTTTGCCGGAGAGTTTACGGAATACTTCCTGAAGTTTATCGGAAAGTGAATCAAACATAACTGGCGTTCGACCTCAACAGCTAAAACAGGGCATCATTTTAGCAGAAGGTATTCGTTTTACCAAGAAAATACCTGGGGCTGTTCGAGCTAATGTGAGTTGGTAAGCTGTGATACTCTGGGTACACACGTGTGCACATAGATATCGTACAATATGTTCAAAGGCGGTTCATCCTTCGGCACCAGGGTGGCTCCCAGTTGCCAGGTAACTGACCCCAGCTTGAACTGGTTATCCTGCGACGATTTCGATGGGATTGATGGACGCCATTCCTGAGGAATCGGTATGGCAAATGGATAAGTGGTAGCTTCCAATGGCGCATAAACGGCATCTTCAGCCAGGTCGGCCTCACCTTCCAGCCAGGTATAAGTGGTTCCGGTGCCGCCCTGGACGCGCTGCCCGCGGAAGACGCCTTTTTCGATATCCCAGTCGACAACATACACCTTGTGGTTATCGCCGAGCGGCGTATTCTCGATACGTAGCAGAATAATGCGCAGTTCCTCTGCTTGAAACCGCTCGAGCGGTTTAACGACTACTTGGCCTTGTATCGTTTCCCCTTCAGCATAGACTGCCCGCGGCAGCACGATGCTCATCTGAGCTTGCCGCGAAGAGGAGCTTGGTTGGATCTCTGCTTCGGGTGATACGGCTTCCGGTTGAGACTCGACTAACAGCTCATAAGCAGCCTCCAGCGGCGTTTCGTTTTCCAGCAGCAAGTGGGCATGCAGCGACCACTTGACTACACACAGATAGCCGTGATGGGTCGGCAATCCTTGCTGCGGCAAAGGCAGTTGGAAGGCAAAACCCTGCACTGAGCCTCGGCGCAAGTCACCTGGCGGAACGACGTCGGCCTCCTGGATATAGAGCTGTTCTGACTGCCGCTCCAGTTTTGCCCCTTCGCTCGTTTCCTCGGTTGGGGCGTGCGAGAAATAGCCTTGGCAAGTGAGGCTGATTTTCCCACCCTTGCTGCGCAGCAGCACATTACTCTGCAGCAGAACCTGCCCGCTGACGTTATCTCCGAGCATGTACCGGCTGTTGGCCTGGTCCAGCAATATCTCCAGCTTGCCGATACCTTCCGGTGAACCGATAAAGCGCTCCAAAAGGGTACCGATAAACCACCCAAGTATTATACCGAGGATAAGGCCGGTCACTGCGCCAACCAGTGCGCCGGTTAATTGATGTCTCTGCCATCCAAAGATAATGCCGATAACCGCCAGGATGAATGCAGCCGCAAGGGTGCCGATACAAACTTGCCGACGTGCTTTCGTCGGAATCGTTGTGAATATAGGGAGCGCCTCAAACCGATCTAGAAGTTTATGCGTCCCGGTTTGTTGATGGGGATCCATCGGTGCCTCCTCAGGATACCAAGGTGTCAACTATTACCCAGGTAAATACCTAGGTAGATTATAATGCTCGCCTAAGCTTATGCAAACACTTTCAGGCTGCAGCATTTGCCAATCCTGGCTGACGGTAGTAAAATCGGGAATATCCGGGGCGTAGCGCAGCCAGGTAGCGCACTTGAATGGGGTTCAAGTGGCCGGACGTTCAAATCGTCTCGCCCCGACCAACGCCAGTCCGTTACAGGGCTGGCGTTTCTCTATTTTACAACCGGATGTTACCCAGTGAGCCATTCGGCATACCTTAGCCAGCTACCTCGCGCGCTGCCTTAAGGTTGGATGTAGGCGCGACTATCGGGGTGACACAGCCTGTTCCCAAGATAATACGCCGTCCGCTTGCGGCCTGAATGGCATCGCGAGCTTCCGCACGGACATCATCCGGGGAGCCGCGCACCACGGTATCCCACTGTCTCCAACCGCCGCATACAGCTCGCTCAGTGCGTTTGAGCGCGTCGCCTAGGCTGGGCGGTGTCTCGCGGTCGTGCCAGTTGATGACCTGCACCGGATAGTCTGCGAGCAGATCGAACATGACGTCGCTGCCGTGCAGGTGCAGCAGGTTGAACCAGGCGCTCTGCGCCGCTTCTAGCACTTGCAGGTCATACGGGCGGCCAAAGGTGCGGTACTCGGTCTCACTCAAGATGCCATACTGAGCGTGCTGTACCGCAAAAAATATGCCGGCGGCTCCGCTACGCATGACTTCACGCACAAATGCCGTGATACTGGCCGTGATTGTTCGCAAGGCGGTATGAACTTGCTCGGGGTAGCGCCGCAGATGAATCAGCAGGATATCCTCTCCTGCAAGATATTTGGCTACCGAAAGCGGATTAAAGACGGTCTGGATAAAGGGAACGTCCCCGGCTTCCTGCGCAATCAATCCCAGGCAGCGTAACTGGCGACCGAGCGCCCCTTGCCGCGGATCGAGCACTGGCAGCATGAGCCAATCGCCGGGCTTGGAAATCGCCAGCCGGCCATGCTCCGCAGTGCCTTCGCAGTTGCCTAGATACTTTTCGGTAACTCCCCAGTCTTCCACAGTAAAGCCGCTCGAAGGGGTCACTTTGATAAAATCCCAGTCATACTGCCTTTGAAACTCCAGATGAGCGCGCGCTTGATCCTCCGCGCGCTGGTCATCCCCCGGCCAGTGACGCCATAAGGCAACCGCCGGCCTATCGACTTGCTCGCCCGCAAAAGTTGTTTGCAGACGCTCACGTTTTGTCATAGACATAGGCTTATCTCCTTGTTCTGAACAGAATTACATCATACCAGAAACTGCTGCAAGGTGATAATCCGCTTTGACGGCGCATGATGGACATGTTATTGTGAGGTGGGGCGATGAAGGAGGTTGAGGATGCATATTGTTATCATTGGGGCGACCGGACATGTGGGCACATACTTGCTACCGCGCCTCGCGGCGCTCGGGCACCGCCTGACGGCGCTAAGTCGCGGCAAGCGCCAGCCATATCATCCCCACGGCGCCTGGGGGCTTGTTGATCTGCAGCAGTGCAATCGGGCGCTGGAGGATTCACGTGGGACCTTTGGCAAGCGTATTGCCGACCTCAAGCCGGACGTTATCATCGACATGATTTGTTTCAATGCGCAGAGCGCTAGACAGCTTGTCGAGGCGCTAGGGGGCAGCGTCGAGCACCTGATCGTTTGCGGTACTATCTGGGTGCACGGCCCCAGCGCGCAGGTGCCTACCCTTGAGAGCGCGGTAAGGCATCCTTTTGGGGATTACGGCATCAATAAAAACGCCATGGAAGCTTACCTGCTGCAGCAATCGCGGTTGGGAGGGGTGCCGGCTACAGTTATTCACCCCGGTCATATTGTTGGACCCGGCTGGGCGCCATTGAACCCGCAAGGCAACTTTAACCCGCAAGTGTACAGCGGCATTGCTGCCGGGGAGGAACTGGTGCTGCCTAACTTTGGATTGGAGACCGTTCACCACGTCCACGCGGATGATGTCGCTCAGCTCTTCCAGTTGGCGCTCGAGCGATGGTCTGCGAGCGCGAGCGAATCCTATCATGCCGTTTCTCCTGCGGCGCTCACCTTGCGCGGCTACGCTGAGGCGGTTTATGGCTGGTTCGGGCAGGAACCGCAGCTCACTTTCCGGCCTTTTGACGCCTGGAAAGCCTGCGTATCGGCCGATGATGCTGCGGCCACCTATGACCACATCGCACACAGCCCCAATTGCAGCATCGCCAAGGCTCAACAGCAGCTTGGTTATCAGCCGCGTTACAGCTCGCTGCAAGCCGTGTATGAAGCATTGGATTGGCTGATCGCACACGGTAAGGTGACTGTTCCGGGTAAATAAATTACGGAGGGTTCGCGATGCTTTTGGACCTAAGCAAACTCGAGTGGACGCTCATCGGTTGGCTGCCCAATACCTGGGCCTGGATGGGCGATAAGCAGGCTATTGACTTGCGCCGCTATCAATGCACCCCGGTAATCCCGGCAGTTGTGCCCGGCTCGGTTCAGGATGACCTCTTGCGCGCCGGACTCATTCCTGATTGGAATGTCGGATTGAACAGTCTGCAGTGCGAGTGGGTGGAGCACCGCCATTGGGAATACCGCTGCCAGGTACAGCTTCCTGCGGGTTGGGCCGGCCAGCGCGTTACTTTACACGCTGAAGGGCTGGATTATGCCGGATTCGTGTTGGTGGACGGCCGTCAGGTGGCCGAATTCAGCGGCAGCCATATTCCTCATGAATTCGATCTGACGGATGTCCTGCAGGGAGGCGAGCACCGTCTTTCGCTTATTTTTACCGAAGCGCCGCACGAGCAAGGACAGATTGGTTACACCTCGCGCTCGCATTATTTCAAGTCGCGCTTTAATTATGGTTGGGATTGGTGCGTGCGCCTGGTGCCCCTTGGGATTTGGGATAACCTCTGGCTGCTGACTGCCGGCGACGTACGCCTGAACGCTTGCCTGCCGCAGACTCATTACGACTCGACGCAGGGAATCGGCTCACTCGGGTTCCGCATACAGGTGAGTTCGTCCGCAGCGCAGCAGCTACATTGCCGGGTAACCGTGCGCGACGGCGGGGAACCGATATATTCAACGGTGCTTGACTGTACGTTCGGCGCCGGAAAAAGTGAAACCGCCCTTGAACTGCCTGGTTCATTTCGTGTTGAACCTTGGTGGCCGAGCGGTATGGGCGAGCAAAAGCTGTATCAGGCAACATTGGCGCTGGAAGACCTGGATGGCATTACGCTGGATAGCTGGAGTGGGCAGGTGGGATTCCGTCATATCCGCTGGCTGCCCTGCGAGGGCGCTCCGGCCAACGCTGAACCGTGGATTTGTGAGGTCAACGGCATGCCGCTCTTTTTACAGGGTGCAAACTGGGTGCCGATTCGCATGACCTATGGCAGTGTTACCCCGGCGATGTACGACAAACTGCTGACGACTTATGCGCAGGTTGGGTTTAACCTGCTGCGCGTCTGGGGTGGCGGCGTGCTGGAAAAGGAAGTGTTTTATAACCGCTGTGATGAACTCGGGCTATTGATCTGGCAGGAGTATCCACTCTCCTCCAGCGGCATAGATAATGTGCCCCCGCACATGCCCGAATCGCTCGCTGCGCTGGCTGAGATAGCTCGCTCGTATATCTGGCGGCGCGGAGGCCATGCTTCGCTCTTGTGCTGGTGCGGCGGCAACGAGCTTTTTTACGAAAAAGGCCTGTCAAAGCCCAAACCGGTGGATAACAGCGATCCATGCATCGCCATCCTGGCTGGCCTCAGCGCAGAGTTGACGCCGCACACGCGGTTTCTCTCCTCATCGCCGAGCGGACCTTCGATGTGGTTCGATGCCGAGCTGGCCGGCCAGGGGATGCACCATGATGTCCACGGCCCGTGGGCTGTGCCGGAGAGCATGGCCGCCTGGAAGGAATACTGGGATAAGCACGACGCCTTGTTCGTCTCCGAGGTGGGCGTACCCAGTTGTTCACCGGCGAAAATGCTGCGCGATTATGCTGGTAACATGGACCCGTGGCCGCCGACCGCGGATAATCCCTACTGGTTATACCGCGCACCCTGGTGGATTGAGTGGGATCAGTTGGCGCCGGTCTATCACTTCTCGGTGGATAATCCTGAGCTGGAACGTTTTGTGGCTGCCAGCCAGGAACTGCAAGCCGAGGCACTGGTGTACCTGGTGCGCAAGTGCAAGGAGCGCTTTCCGCGCTGCGGCGGTGTGATGCTCTGGCACGGGCATGATCTGTATCCATGCCCATCCAACAACTCGGTCATCGATTACGACGGGGTACCTAAACCAGCGGCATTGGCCTTAAGTGAAGTCTATAAATCTAGATAATAGGTAATCCCCGTGGTATTAGTGCCGCGGGGATTTTATGGCTAAACAGCCCAGGGCTGGGTCGTGGTTTCAACGATCTTTCCAGTTCTTACTGCCTGTTCGAGCATGATGTCGAGGTAGCGGTCCTGGCAGGCTTCCTCGAGCGGATACGGGCCGGCGCCCTCACCGCGAACGTACGCCCCCATCTTCATAAGGGTCGTGGCGATGGCAATCTCCTCATCGCTGAGGGCGGCCGGCGCAAAAGGATTGCGGTACCACCAACGCTCCCCGCCGGTGATGCCCCTGAGGTAGTTTCCCTCCAGGTTGCCGTTAGCGCCCGCTGTATGACGTTCCAGGGTAACATACATAGGGGTAGCATAATCGCATAGGTAGCTGGCCTGCATATCACTCAATTCGCCCTTTTCACCGCGCAGCAGCAGGCGCTGTCTGCGCACCCAGGAAAAATATTGGTCGCCAGTGAAATCATAGACGCCCAACCGGTCGCCAAAATCGAACCAGGCGAGGACCTGCTTCGAGCTAGTCAGCTCCTCGTGGGTTGGCGGTCCGTCACGGCCAGGTCCGCCGATGAGCGGGGAGGTGAACGCTCTGGCGGTGATGCGCGCGTCTTCGAATTGGATGCCTAATAAGTGGCGCAGCAGGCTTATGCCGTGATAGCCGTGGCAAACCGACACCTGCGCCTCGGTAACCCGTCCCAGAATCCCAGCCTCCACAAGCGCCAGGCGAGCGGCGTGGTGCGGTTGATAGATGTATTGTTCCGCCACCTGGATGTGCGCCCCATTCCTGGCTAACTCCGCTAGGCGGATGAGCCGTTCGAGATCGGGCGCAGGCGGCGTTTCGGAGAGGATAGGCAGCCCAAGAGCGGCAAGGTGCTCAATTAGGGCAGGATTGGGTTCCCAAGCAATGCACGTGACGACGAACTCGGGCCTGTTTTTAGCCAGGAGTTCCTCAATCGTACGGTATGTGCGCAGGCCCCATTCCTGCTCCAACTTAAGTCCTTTAATCGGCTCACGTACTATCAATCCATCCAGTGTAAATAGCTCAGGGAGAGCCTTTACGATGCGTAAGTAAAAAGCGGCGCGCCAGCCACCTCCAACAATGGCCAAGTTGATAGGTTTGCTCATTTTCTCTCCTCGATCGAGTTTCAGTAGGTCGCCAACCGACGTTGCATCTCGCGCAGTGCACCGTTCTCACGCCGGGAATCGCTGACAGCGCTAAGACGTGTCGGCAAATCCCGCCGGGTGTGCGTAAGCTGAACTATTTGGTGCTTTTGCTACCCCGCCGTCCAATCGCTACAAAACGCGGATCTGCGCGACGAGGCAAGCTAAAAGGTCTGGGCGAATGCCCCCACTTGGTTTTCCGCTAGGGCTGACGCTATTTCCCCTTATAACTTGCGTCCATCGCGCCCTCCACCGGAGCCGCTGTAGGGTTGGCCGGGCAACCATTGCGGTTCGGCGGGCGGTACAAACTGCTCCAAAGGTAGGGTCACTTTGCAACGATGGGCGCTCGATATATAGGCAGCTTCCACCAACTCCAGGGCTGCCAGCGAACTCTCCGGGATGCTGTAATCGAGTTTTCCCGATTCCGCCTGGTCGATCATCGCCTCAAGATGGCGCTGATGAGGACTGGCAGAATAAGGTTCGGGGGTAAATACCTGCCCATTCGGATATTGCTGATTGGTTAACAGGTAAACTCCTTCAAAAGCATAGAACTCGATCACTCCTCTAGTCCCGACCAGTCGGAATATAAAGTCCTTGTTGGCTCTGCGTATCTGCACAGCATCGCCGGTATGCATTACCAAACGCACCCCGCCGACCGTTTGTACATAGGTAACAGCGGTCGTCTCTACCTGCATCCCATCGCGATAGGTGCGCGTTGAGCTTTCGGAAAGGGACATGACCCAGGCCGCGGGATCGTCAGGAACCAGGTTGACAAAAAAGTTGAGCCAATGGATCCCAGCATTGATGATATCCCACTTGTTGCACTCGATTTCCACCAATTCGAGTTCGCCTAGCTCACCCCCGCGCACACGGGCGATTATTTCTTCAGAGTGTTTGAGCTTGAGCAATCCATGGGGGACAGCCATCGGCAGTCCACGCATTTTGACGGCGCTGAGGATAGCGCGCCCGGCGGCAGCGGTATCCCCCAGCGGTTTTTCGCACAGGATACCGGCTAGGTTGAGTTTGAGCGCATCCAATGTCACCTCGCGGTGTGACGGCGGGAAGGTGGAGACGCAGACGACATCGGTCGGGCAATCCGCGAACAGGTCCTTGTGCGAAGCATAGAGTTTGATGTTGGGGTTCATCTCGTACAAATGCTTGCGTACATCCGCGCGCAGATCGGCCATTGCTATCAACCTAAACCGCGGCGAAACGACGAGAGCATTCATACTGAGCCTGCCCCCCATGCCGCCGCCAATAACACTCGCAGTGTATACCTGCATTCGGCCCTCCTGTTATACGATCATCACCGCCTGACGCTCGAGTTCATTCCAATTGGGCTGCGGACCCATGCCGGGCACATCCGGTACGGTAAGATAGCCACCTACGATACTCAATGGCCCGATGTTTTTGAGGCCTTTGATTTGCGCAGTATCGATAACGAGCTGTTCGTAATAATCGTTGTTGGGTACCGCCGCGCACAATTGTGCGTTGCCCCAACTCATACCATGGACCTGGCAGCGCATGCCGAACGACTCGGCCAAATGCGCCACCTTGATGCCGCCCGTGACTCCGCCTTTGAACCCTACTTCGGTGCGCATCATGTCCAGGGCGCGCATCTGGATCCAGGTAGCGGCATTCCAGTGGGCACCGTCAGGGGTCTCCGCACCCAGGATGGGGATATCCAATGCATGGCACAACTCGGCGTAGCTGACCAGGTCAAACTCGCGCATCGGTTCCTCCAGCCACAGGAAGCCCAGGTCCTCCAGGATGCGCCCGAACTTGAGCGAGGTGACATAATCCCAGCCAGCGGAGCCGTCGAACATCAGGTCGGCATCCGGGCCGCACCACTTGCGTAGGTTTTTGGATAGCTCGGCGTCCGCCTTCGCGTCGCCCCAGGCGTGCAATTTGAAAGCGAAAAAGCCTTCATCGATGCACTCCTTGATGTGCCGTTCGTATTCATCCATCGTGTCCCACGTTACGGTGGAAGCATAAGCGGGCACCCTGACGTTGTTACCGCCCAGCAGCTTGAATACAGGCATTTTGGCCGCTTGTGACTTGATATCCCAACAGGCAATATCGATGACGCCCAGGTCATAGACTTGGAACTCCTCGATGCGGTCTAGCTCCCACATCTTGTGCCAGAGATCTTCGGTCATCAGCGGGTCCGCGCCGATAAATGCCCGCTTAAGCCGGCGCTGCACAATATCCGCCAAGCGGGGCCCGCGCCCATAAGCGCAGCCGATGTAGCCTTCATCGGTATCAACTCGCAATACGCCGCTGTAAGATTTCTGGCCGGGTAATGTGCCGTCGCCATCTCCCGGCAGGCCGGTGCGCCATCGAAAGCGTGGCTCCCCAGCGACTTGCGGCACCACAAAGCATCTCACATCTGTAATACGCATAATGCCTCCACGTTTATCATCAAGTATCAACGAGTCTATTCTAGCCGCATTCATAACCTCTTTTCAAGCACAGTGTTATAATGGCAAGTAGCTTGGCTGATGAACTTGAAGGACTTGTGGATGGCGCCGAAATAAACAGGGACAACTCGAAACGAGGATGACATATTATGACCAAGCCGTCTACGAAGCTCTACTTGCGCATGTCCAGGCAAATGGGTCAGTCATGGTTGCAACGCATCCATGGATATGTATATGCGCGTTGGCCTTTTAGTTATGTCGGCGCTGCAATAGCGGAAAAGCCTGGTTCGCGTTGGTTGCGTATCCCGTTCGCACCATTTCTTGTGGGTGCGTTATTCCCGCAGCGCTGGGCGGCAGAATACCATGGCAAAGTGTTGCCCACGTCTGGAGCGAGTCGGTTAGTTACAGTACAGGAGGACTTGGCATTGCCGCAGCCCGAGCAGGTGATCCCCTTCGCCTTCGCGCGCGACTTGGTTATACATAATCCACAGTCAATCGTTGCATTGGATTGCCCTTGCCGTCTGGCGCGCAAAAATCCGTGCCTGCCGCTGGATGTCTGCCTGATCATTGGGGAGCCGTTCACCAGCTTTGTCCTGGAGCATCACCCTCAACATGCCCGAGCAATAAGCCAAACTGAAGCAGTTTCGATTTTGGAAGCAGAGGGCAAACGGGGGCATGTGCATCATGCATTTTTCAAGCGCTCGATGCTCAATCGTTTCTATGCCATCTGTAACTGCTGCACATGCTGCTGTGGAGCGATGCATGCACAACGCTCCGGTACGCCGATGCTCATCTCCTCAGGTTATGTTTCGGAGGTGGATAGCGCGTTATGCCAAGCCTGCGGTCGGTGCGTAGAGATATGCCCGTTCAATGCAATGCAAATAACATCAAGCGCTGTGGTTGACCGCCTTGCCTGTATGGGCTGCGGTGTGTGTGTTGAAATTTGCCCAAACGCAGCTTTGGCGCTTGTGCGGGATGCCACAAAGCCAGCGCCGTTATTATTGGGTGATTAACGGGTCCAGGCTCAGTGCACAAGCAGTTTAGTAGAGCGCTTTATAGGCTTCTCGATAGGCTTTTCAATTGGCCGCTCTAGAAGCTGCTTAGCTGGCTTTTCTTCGGGCGGTTCGACATGAATAAAGGCATGTTCAACGCCTTCGATGTTCTCAATTGCGGCTTTCACCGTATCGCTGACATGGTGTACCTGCACAAGAGGCAAGCTGCCATCCATGTTGATGTGCACGTCTGCGCGGACGTCGGGGCCGACATGTTCAAGGATTACCTGATGTACGTCAAGCACTCCAGGAATGCTTGAGGCTACCTCTATTATTCTCTGGGTTAGCTCGGGAGAGCCAGCGCCGCCGGTCACATCCCCGACTGCCTCGCGCATAACGAGATAGACGCCGCGGAAAATCCACACAGATACCAGTAAAGCGCCAACCGGGTCAGCGGCTGCAAAGAAGCGGCTGACTACCACGCTGATCAGCACAACTACCGAGGATATCACGTCGTTAAGGTTGTCGCGAGCGCTGGCAAGTATGGCTGGACTGCTCGCTGTTTTTCCTACACGGTTAACAACCAGATACATAATGCTCTTGACCACCAAGACCAAAAGGGGCGTCAAATAGGCATATACACTCGTTATTGATTCAGGCCCCGTCTGAAATTTGGTGATGCCCGATTTGACGGCAGCAAAACCAGCTACAGACATACCAAGGCCTATAAACAGGCTTACCAGGGCCTCTATACGACGGTGGCCGTGCGGGTGACTAGCGTCGGCCGGCTTGAGTGATAGCAACAAACCTACAGCCATCAAGACACTGTAGATAATATCACCAACAGAATTAAAGGTATCCGCCATGATGGCGCTACTGTTACTTAAACTGGCGGCAAAGGCTTTGGCTGCAACAAGCGCCGCATTGCCGATTATAGCAACTAGGATTGCCTTTATATATTGATTTTTGATAGAAGTAGGAATTCTATCAGTATCGACTTGTTGTACTTCACGCAATATCACGGGTACATCTCCAAACAGGCCGTGGCAAAGCATTAACCCTTAGTTTAACTCTACTGCGAGAATTCGTCAAATATGTAAATCAGGAGGGTGTTGAAAGTATCCAATAGGAGATATCGCAGTGTCTGAAAGACAGGGTTGCGAACTCGCAGATCATTCCCGCGCAAGCAGGAACCCATCCGAGCCTTACTTTTATTCTTGTTATGATATGATATATTACACTATATATCAGATCAATACTGGATTCTGGCCTGCGCCGGAATGACGCTTCTTGTTTCTTAGTAGGCAATCATAAGGACAGAACCTCTTTTTCAATACCCTCAAATCGGTCGAAAACAAGGCAATTGACCGAAATTCTTGCATAGCATATCATCAAGGCAGTGTAATAAGGAGTAGAGAATGCTTAACAGGCGCAGCAGTGGAATTTTGTGCCATCCGACTTCACTGCCTTCGGCATACGGTATCGGCGACCTGGGGGGGGGCGCAAGGCAGTTGATTTCCTTTCTGGCGGCTGCTGGCCAGAATATCTGGCAGGTGCTCCCACTCGGGCCAACTGGTTATGGCGATTCACCTTACCAGCCTTTCTCTGCGTTTGCCAGTAATCCACTGCTGATTAATCCTGACAGCCTGGCAGACGACGGGTTGCTGACGCGCGATGATCTGGCAATGTGCGCTGGCCTGCCGGCCGACCATGTTGATTACGGTCAAGTTATCGAGCGCAAAACCAAACTTTTACAGCGTTCGTATGTTCGCTACATTGAGATTCCAGATAACTGGGATGAACTCGATCGATTTCGCATTGATAACCAGTCCTGGCTGGATGATTATGCGCTATTTATGGCGCTCAAACAGCGTTTTAATTGGTCAAG
>JAJFUJ010000114.1 GCA_021372475.1 Chloroflexota bacterium
TTCCATCTTTGTGGATAACATGGAGGCCGCGGTGGCTGAAGGATGTTCCTGGGGCTTTTACTGCCAAGGATATGGCAGCCAGTACCGCGACCGCTCGGATTGGACCAGCCATCCGCGTGAAACCAACTACAACCAGCTCTCTGGTTACCAAACGCTGCCGGTAAACTGGGGCATTAACACGCCCGATAAACGCACCTTCTTCGGCCGCCTGGCGAAGATAACTTCAGGGGATTCCTCGCATCCGGATAATCTTCTAGTCTAGAGGTGTTACCGTCACCGACTCGCCTGTAATCTCCACATTGAAAATCGGTAGAGCATCGTCCTGAACTTGCTGGCCAGCTCTGTCAACTGCCCCTAATCGATTCCCGCCTGCAACAGGGTACAAACCGACTTTAACTATATACTTGCCCGAAGCTAGGTTCTCTGGGAGGGGTAGTATCCTGTAATCTCGCCATACATCGCCTGCCTCCCATTGTATAGGTCGGGACATATCCCTCAGAGGGTACCCATCAGATTGAGCAACGAGCTGCCCCTGCTCGTTATAAAGATGCAAAAAAACGGTAACATCCTGAGATACTTGCCTCAAGCAATACCAGCGAAGCTCAATTTGAATTGAAAACTTTTCGATCTCCCCGGATACAAGAGTCAGAGCTATCTGATCGGCAAAGCTGCCCAAAACAGGAGATACTACAGCCTGCTTAACCTGCTCAAGTTCACCTACATTCCGTACTTGGATATCCTTTGTTTTGTAACCGACCTGAATTACCTTCTGGGCTTCCCGTTCAAGAGCTTGTATACTATCAAGTGATTCCTGCTTGCCTACACCCACATAATGATACCGCCAACTATGTTGCACATCAGGTAGAATCACGGCTTGTATATTCCGTTCCTCACCAGTCTGCAACCACATCAAGTCCGTTAATGTGCTATAGTCAGGGACGATGGTGATGCCCTCATGCCCTAACTCATATGTGTTGCTTAAGGGGGCTAACCAGGCAGGAAAGTTTACAACCAAGATCGGCTTTTCGTCATCAGATGCCGTAGCGCTCTCTAGCTCAGCTACTGCCAAACGCATCTGCTCGTACATCGCCTGTCTCTCTCTAATAAAAAGATAGCTTGAGAGCCCAGAGCCAAACACCAGTAGAGCAGCTAAAATAGCACCGGTTATCCTTCTTGGTTGTGAATGCCAGTATAACTCAATCGGAGTCGCCCAAAAGATAGCAGCCCCTAGTGATGCTGAGTACAAGAGCCGTGGACCGTCTATCACATAGTTAAAATCTAGCAACAAGCAAGCCGGCGCAATGCTTAGAACAAACCACCCTATTGAGAGAATTAACAATCTACTTAAGCCTGCTCTCCAGACCAGAATGCACCAGATTACAGTGAATGGAAAAACCGTGAGTATGATTGCCTGAAGATCAGTGACCTTCATGACCCGTGCAACCAGAGTGGCCAATGGGGCTATGGGATAAGCAAGCCCCTGAACAAAGTATATTATGTTCTGCCAAATCCGTTGTAAATCAAAAATATTGATGGATTTGGTTTGCTTTGGCACTAGCAGCCATATAGTGAATCCCAGGAAAGCTGTAAGCCAAAATGGCCAGGTCCTCTGGAGTATAGTGCGCAATTTGGGAGGGTTTTTATCCGTATATAGCACCAATGTGAGTAGGCCGGGTAGTAATACACCTGTCTCATGAGCAAATGGAGCCATAAACGAGAGAATATACGAAAGAAAGAGAAGTGTTTTTGAATTGCGTTTATAAGCCTTAAGAAATAGTAGTATGGCTCCAAGCATTATAGCTAGTACCAACGGATGAGTAAGAGAACCAATAAAAGGAATATTTTGATATGAGAAAGGATATAATATAAAGAGAACAGCTACAGCTACGCCAAATAAATCCTTCCTATAACTAACGCACTCATGGGCTAGTTTATATACAAGGACTGCGTTCAATAAATGCAGGAAAATATTCACGGCATGAAGTAAGGGAGCATAATAATTCTTACAAATTAATACCAAAGATTTCCAAATAATAAAAGGAAGCGGTCTGTAATAACCAGGGGTTTGTGCTGAAGTTAGTATTGATATCCAGTTATGGGTACTTAACCAACGAAATTGGGTTATATCATCAAAAAAGAACGGTAGTCTTATGGAAAAACCATAAGCTATCCAAGTAATCATAGCCAGGAACGCGATAATGATAATGTTCCTGATAACTTTTTTATAATACATTAATATTCCGAATTATTAAACAGTTACGATGGGTTTTAAAATGCGCATGGACTGCACTATATGTTTATAGAGTGGCTCTATCTTAATGATCAACACACATGAAATCAACCGATCCAATCCCTGACGTATAAGGCTTCGCACGGCGATTGGATCTATCTGATATACGATGATAACGGCTGCGATAAAGATGGCCCCTGCCAGGAATCTGGTGTAGCGACCGCGTGTGCGAATCAATAAGATGAGCGCGCACACGCCCAATAATGTAGGCATGACCACTTTTACATCGCCGAGCGGCACAGTTTGGCCAGCCACTATGGTGCTATCCGTTCCCAGGATTTTACTAAGGTCAAGGTTAATATCGAACCAGATTAACACGATGCTACCGATAAGCAGCACCAACATCGCCCATGAGGCCCAGCGGGTGGTTTCTCCGGCGGTGCGGTACACTTCGTAGCCGACCAATGGCAGCATCAAGATTATTCCCCACACTATCTGGCCGCGTAGATAGCCAATGATAAGCCCTGCGGCTGCAATGAGGATGACAAAGACGCTTATCAGACCGGCATATTTCCAAGGACGGGCGGCGTGCTGAGTGTGCCTGGTGCGCATGCTTGCGGACTCCTTTGCTGGTACGACTAGTCAACCCAACCTGGCTTCCTCGAATAATACCCTCCAATACCTGTATTAGTAAACTATAACGATACTGTACCAACGAGTATTATAATGTCAAGAGAATATCGTGCTATACTATTTGCCTTGGCCATCGGTTCAAAATATAGAGTTGATTGAGGGGAACACATGCCATCAATGCCCTCTGCATTAAGCTCGCGTGAGCGCGTGCGTCGTGCACTGCATTTTCAGACGCCAGACCGCATTCCGCTTGTCTTTCGGACAACTATTGAACACTCAGACATCATCAACACCGGCTACGGCGTTCCTACCGGCTGGCAGCCAGCCCAACCCGGCCTCGACGAATGGGGACGGCTTTGGTCAAATGTCATCGGTACTGGCATCGGGCAGATTATACAGGAGCCTTTAACGGGTCCGAGCCTAGCCGGCTATGAGCTACCGAACCCACATATTGCCAGCCGCTATATAGGGGTCGAAAAGGCGGTTGCTAACTATCCGGATCGGTACATTGCCGCGTCGCTCGGGCTATCCGGGTTCACGTGCATGATGGGTTTACGCGGTTATGAATCGCTGATGTGCGATTTGCTTACGGAGCCAGCCTTTATCGAACGCCTGGCGGACGCAGTGTTCGGTTTCGAAGCTGCTGTCATCGCCAACTATGCGCAGCGCGGGGTGAACGGCGTATGGTTATTTGATGACCTGGGCACCGAAAGCGGGCCAATGTTCAGCCCTCAAATCTTCCGCAGCGTCTTCCTGCCGCGTTATACTGAGCAGGCGCGCCTGGCACATGCCCTGGGAATGGACTACCTGCTGCACTCGTGCGGCAATATATGGGAGCTGCTCCCCGACTTGGTTGCTGCTGGCTTTGATTTGCTAAACCTTGAACAGCCCCTCGTCTTCAGTACGCCGGAACTGAATGGTATTGATCGCCTAGCTGCACGCTGGGGTGGACGTATCTGTCTGTGTACCAACGTGGATTCACAACGCACCCTGATTAACGGGCCTCTCGCTGCAATCAGCGCTGAAGCAGAGCACCTGGTACACGCGCTTGGGCGGCCGGCGGGCGGTTTGATACTGCTGGCCGATTGCGGCGCGGATCACCATCTCGCTCCTGTTGAACATCTGGCGGCGCAAAGTAACGCATTCTTGCAGTTGGCGGCCGTCTTTCAAACGTAAGCGCTCGGCTCAATCCTGTAGGATAGCGAAGAGGTACCTTTTGCCTCACATACCTCAATAATCGCAAGGCTCTAGATGCGAATACTTTACGCTCCCATGCCGTAACCAGGATGTGCTCAGCATTTTGCCGCGTGGGGCTATCGTCGAGGTTTGAGCCTGTGCAAGCGGCAATGGAATAAAAAGTACCTAAGCCTACGTCGAGTTCGTCCATTGATGTGTGGGTGTTCGAGACCGGCGTATGCTGCTGCAGATGATCCGTCAGCGCCGAATTCATTATGTAAAAGTAGGTAAATGGGCTCGTATATCCTGTTAGTCCATTTACTTTTTCAAAGCGCAACTCTCTGATATTCATACGAAATCTGCATCAAACGGTAAAATCAGGCGTATAATATAGGGTGTTGATGTATCGAGAAAGGAGCTACGTTATGAACCCAGCCACTATTTGGTACATTGTGCTTGGTGTCGTCGTGCTCTGGTTGATAGCTTCGACCGTGCGTTTCATCCCCAACAACCGCATTGGGGTGGTAGAGAAACGTTTTGCCGGGCGAGGCTCTGTCAAGTCGGGATTTATTGCGCTGCACGGCGAGGCTGGTTATCAGCCCGATATCCTGCGCGGCGGTCTGCACCTCCTCATGCCTTTTCAATATCGTGTGCAGATCATGCAGTTGATAACAATTCCGCAGGGCAGTATCGGCTATGTGTTTGCCCGCGACGGTGAACCACTGGAGCCCGGGCAGGCCCTTGGGCATGTAGTGCAGTGTAACAACTTTCAGGATGTGCGTGCTTTTCTGCAAAACGGCGGACAACGCGGACCGCAACGCAGCATCCTGCGTGAAGGTACCTATGCCATCAATCTGGCCCAGTTCGCAGTGATCACTCAGGACGGCGTTAACACACTGCAGCTTGAACATGGGGAAGCCATTACCTTCAGCCGTATGGCCGAGATCATCGAGGAGCGTGGTGGATTCAAACCGATCATCATCCGCGGCTCGGATGACGTGGTTGGCATCATCACCGTTCACGACGGCCCTTCGCTGCCACAGGGCGCCATAATCGCACCGACGGTCGGCGACCAAGTAGGCGAGCCGGATACTTATCACAATAACTTTCAGGATCCTGAAGCGTTTCTGCGCGCCGGCGGTCTGCGCGGACGCCAGTATCAGGTGATTGTCGAAGGCACCTACTATATCAACCGGCTGTTTGCCACGGTTGAACTGATCCCCAAAACAATCATCGATGTCGGCTGGGTCGGCGTGGTGGTATCGTATACCGGCGAGGCCGGGCGTGACCTCTCGGGTGAGGACTATAAGCATGGCGAGCTGGTGCTGCAGGGCGAGAGGGGCGTCTGGAACCTGCCGCTTATGCCCGGCAAATACGCCTTCAACACATATGCCGGTAAGGTTATTGCCGTCCCAACGACCAACTTTATCTTAAAGTGGGTGCGGGCTGAACAGGGCGTGCATGGCTATGACGCGAACCTGGCTGAGGTGAATCTGATTACCAAAGACGCCTTTGAGCCGGAACTGCCGCTTTCCGTGGTGGTGCACATCGATTACCGCAAAGCGCCGCTGGTGATTCAACGCTTTGGCGATATCAAACGCCTGGTAGAACAGACGCTCGACCCGATGGTAGCCGCCTATTTCAAAAACATCGCCCAAACGCGCACGCTCATTCAATTGATTCAGGAGCGCGGCGAGATCCAACGTATCGCTTCATCTGAGATGAAGGAAAAGTTCCTGCACTATAACCTGGAATTGGAAGAGGTGCTAATTGGCACACCGCTAGCACACGAGGGTGATAAGAATATCGAGACCATCCTCACTCAACTGCGTTCGCGCCAGATAGCCGAAGAGCAAGTGCAGACTTATGCCCAGCAGGAAAAGGCGGCTTTCAAGGAGCGCGAGCTGCGCGAGGTTGAGGCGCGCGCGCGCCAGCAGCAAGCGCTGACCGAATCGGAAATCGGCATCAGCATTCAATCGAACCAGGGTAAGGCTGAATATCAGCGCGCCATCCAACAGGCTGCGCAGATTCGTACGCTAGCTGAAGCTGAGGCCGAAAAGGTGGCTCGCGTGGGTATCGGCCAGGCCCTGGCTATTCAGGAGCAAGTGGATGCCTACGGTGGACCACGTTATCAGGTAACACAAACGGTGATGAATCGCTTTGCTGAAGCCATCGAGAAAAGCCGGATTGAGATGGTGCCGCGTGTGCTGATCTCTAGCGGTAAGGAAGGCGGCGGTGGAGGCACTGGCTCCGTTTTGGAGGCATTGCTGACTATGCTATTGACCGAGCAGATGGGCGAGCCAATTACCGCCGAACGAGGAGCAAGTTCTTCGGAATATGCTCAAACGCTGAAAGAGCAAATCCGCTCCAGCCTGGCCGCAAAAGCGCCGACTCAGCCGGATACCGGTAAACCGGATACAACCAGTATGCCGACTGCACAAGGCTCTACAAGCAACAAGTAGCATATCAAAACAGAGGGGGGCATATTGAATGCCCCCTCTCACTAGGTAAATCTGGTTACGGTTGATTAGCCTCGTTGCAAATCTCGCAATCTCCACCGCAGCCGCAGCTATCGTCCTCCTGCAGCTCAATTACCATGGCGCTGTGTAAAGTGACAGAGCCGATGGTGGCGTCCAGCACACCGTTTTGCCAATCCCAGTCGAACGGCGCATCCTCGAACATCAGCTCTACAGTGCTCGGCTCTGCACACTGGATAGTCACCTTTATTGGTCCGGAGGGCTGCTCAGCCTTGTTCAGCAGATGAACCTGCAGCTCATCCTCCGTGGCGCGCAGCACCGCATCGACAGAGGCCGGCGCATCCGCGCGCACGGTAAAGGGAGGATTCAAGGCTGCGATTAGGTCACTTATAAAGGCACGCAGCAGCGGACGGCGCTCCTTGTCATACATTCGGAAGACATCGCCGGGGATGTACCCCACCTTGCCCGAACCGTACCCGTGCACCACGGCAGCGGCATAAGGCAGCACGCGATCATCCACCAAAGGAGAGGTCATCAGTTGGGCCAGCATCCGGCTGGTAGTCGGCGCGATGTGGCGCCAACGCGCGCTCCAAACCGCCAGGGTTTGTCCCCTCGCAGGCAGGAAATATACATGGTCCCGCACTTCCCCCTTGGCCTCCACGCCAAGAAAATCGCTGCCAAAGCGTTCAAGCATTCCGGCGCCGCTCAAGATCAAACGGCCCCCGTACTGAACATAGCGTTTGAGCGTTTCCACCATTTGGTCGGACAGGCGCTCCTGCTCCGGCACAACTACCAGTTGATAATCATCGATATCGGGCGTCAGAGCCCATTCATCGAGGATATCGGTGCAGTAGGATTGATCTAGCAGGTTATACAACGCCCCGCGCAGAGGGGCGATATCAAAGCTGAACAAATCCTTGACGGGCTGCGAGCGCAGATGGTACTCGGAATCGAGCACGGCTACCTGGTGGAACGGCTCGGTATCCTGCACAAGGGCACGCCGGGGAGCCAGGAATTCGCCTAGCTGGCCAAGAACCTGCATACGCCAGGGAACGAGCCGCGCATCGCGCAGCGATGCGGGGTTTTCGTACACCTGGAAATTACCGCCCTGGCAGATAACCTGGACGCCTTGGCGTTCCATTTCCTCAAGGGTTCGCCAGTTGTAGGGATTGGGGTTTGGCTCATACTGCCCGCTCGGGTGGCGGTCGAACGCCCAAATCATCACATCCCAGGGTTTGCCGCGCGTGCTCATGAAGCGCGCTTCCTGACGAACATCATCCAGGTCGCGCCAGACATCGGC
This sequence comes from Chloroflexota bacterium, assembly GCA_021372475.1. Lineage (GTDB taxonomy): Bacteria > Chloroflexota > Anaerolineae > UBA1429 > UBA1429 > JAJFUJ01. Next base: position 7,817 of record JAJFUJ010000114.1, read on the forward strand.
GGATAACCAATCCGTGTTGACTATCGGTTCGCCCGGATCGCGCAGGGTATTGGAATAGTCGCAGGTAAACAATACTTCAGGATACCTGGCGCGTACCGCCTCGATATAGTGATTGGTAAAGGCAATCACGCTGTCGCGTTGAAAGTTAACCCAGGCGGGCCAATCGGGGTCATTTGCGTCGGTCGAAGGCTCTTTACCGGTGGCTTGCTTATACGCGGCTGTACAGCGCTCGCAATAGCAAAACTGAAAAGCCCAGCTTTCGCCGTCAACCCAGAAGCCGTCGACGCCGTACCGCTCGACAGCTTCGAGCATCTGTGGGATGACCAACTCATCGATATAACCGCTGCGCGGGCACAAGCGTTTGGTATTCTCCTGGTCCACCAGCTTGAGCTCAGCGCGCCATTCCGGATGCTTATCCCAGGCGGCCTGATCCCACAGGCTCATATAATGCGCATGCAGCGGAACGCCCAGCAGGTCGGTCGCGGCCCGCCAGGTACGCAGTGCATCGCCTACGAGGCCTGGAGCCACGGATGCATTCGGCACCTTGCTGAACCAGCTTGTCAGACCGGGGCCGCCTTTGCAATCCGTCTGCACCCACTGCGGGTTCATCAGGCTGAGCGCAGCGGCCAGCTCGTGCGGGTCATCGTGCGCGCCCAGGTCAGTATCCCCCGCGCCAGCATGCAGGTCATAATGTAAACCAAACCATACCTGCGGCCCATACCATTTGCCACCCATATACAGCTCCTTTGTTTAGTAAATCTAGCCTTTGGCTTGCTTCAAGAGAGCCTTACAGGCATCGCTAAAGATACCTACATCCACACCGAGCGCGATATACTGAACACCCAGAGAAGACCAGCGTTTAGCGGCTTCAGGGCTGCCGGCAAAAGTGCCAGCGGCCTTGCCTGCTGCGCGGATTTTTTTGGTAGCAACCTCCATCCCCTTGACGACGCGCGGGTCGTTGACCTGTCCCGGGATGCCAAAGGACTGCGAGAGGTCATAAGGACCAAGGAAAATCACGTCAATATTGGGGACGCTGACAATTTCATCCAGGTTCTCCAACCCACGCTGCCCTTCGATGTGGATGATCACCAATTGCTCTGCATTCAAGCGGTCGGTTATCCCCTGCTGGCCAAAGACCACATAGTCGCCGGCGCGAGTATAGAAGGAGAGACCGCGCATCCCCAGGGGTTGGTATTTGGCCGCTTTGACCACGGCTTCAGCATCTGCACGCGTCTCAATTTGCGGCACCTGCACGCCGGCTGAGCCAATATCCAGAGCGCGTTGAATCTGCGGGGCATCGTTCTTGCGCACCCGCACGATAGGCGAAAGGCCGCCTGCTTGTCCGGCCCGGCACAGGTCCTCGGCCGTCTCAACCTCCAACGGGCCGTGTTCCATATCGATGATGGCGAAATCGAAACCCGTCATGCCCACGATTTCGATAAATGAACCATAGCTGCAGTTCATGAACGGCCCATAGACCACTTCACCGCGCTGCAGGCTGCGTTTCAACTGATTCTCTCGCATCTCCGGCTCCTTGATCTGCTGTTTAAGGTACGGCAGCAGTCTAGCCGTATACCACAAATGCGTCAAGGGCGCGGCGTTAGCGCTTGCGGGAGACGCATACTTTCCGTAAGATACGGGTAAACTGGCCGCAGCGAGGAAGACGCATGTTGAGATTCACACCGGAACGTTTATGCACCGTGACCAGCCGGGTACTCAAAGCCGCAGGGGCGCGGGCCAGCTCAGCGGAGTGCGTAGCGGCTTCATTGGTCGAAAACAATCTGATGGGTCATGAGTCGCACGGCGTACTGCGCATCAGCCAGTACACAAATGAGATCGCGAACGGTATCATTGATCCAGCAGGCATCATCCGGACACTGCGTGAAAGCGCGACTACTGCGCTGCTGGACGGCGGCCGCAACTTTGGGCAGATTGTCGCTCACCAGGCGATGGAAATGGCCATAGAACGCGCCCGCCGACACGACCTGGGGTTGGTGGCCATCCGCAATTGCAGCCATACGGGGCGCCTCGGCGAGTATGCATGCCAGGCAGCGCGCGAAGGTCTCATCGGCCTGGTATTCTCAGCCGGTTCATCACCGGGCGGCATTGTGGCTCCCTACGGCGCCACCAGTCGGGCGTTGAATACAAATCCAATGTCCTGGGCTGTGCCGACTGCCAAATGCCCGATCCTCTTCCTGGATATGGCAACTTCGATGGTTGCCCAGGGGAAAATCGTTGCCGCCATCGATAATCAAAGACAGATCCCGCCTGGCTGGCTGTTGAATGCTGCCGGTGAGCCGACCACCAATCCGCTGGATCAGAGAGAAGGGGGCGCACTTGTGCCTTTTGGCTTGCATAAAGGCTCGGGATTATCGGTAATGATCGACCTGGTCGCTGGTGGGCTGACGGGCCGCGGACCAGCTATCCTCCCCGAGTTTCAGCGTGATTACCCCACCGTCGTGGCTGCGCTCAACATCGAGGCCTTCCAACCTTTGGACGAATTCCGCGAGACCGCGGATAAATACATTGCGGCACTAAAGCAGGCGCGCAAGGCGCCTGGCGTAGAGGAAATATTCGTGCCCGGTGAAATCGAGTGGCGCACACGCCAGGACCGTCTGCAGCACGGCATCGAGATCCCCGAAGCTACCTGGGAACGCATCGTGAGCGCGGGAGCCAAACTCGGCCTGGATATTCAATTGCAAGAGGAGGTTGGACTATGAGAATCTATATTCTAACGGATATAGAAGGGGCGTGCGGTGTCTCGCGTTGGGATCAGGGCGACTGCACTTCACCTACTTACCCGCAGGCAGTGCGGTTGATGACCGCCGAATTGACCGCTTGTGTCGAGGGAATCCGCTCAATCGTTCCCAATGCAGAGATTTGCATCTGGGATGCCCATGGGGCGGGCTCGATCGACTTCGAGCAGGTGCCGGCCGGCTGCCAGTTAATCAACAGTGGGGCGCTGCCCGCCCCTCTCCTCTTTGACCAGGGCTGGGACGCGCTGTTTTTCCTGTGCCAACACTCCAAAGCAGGCACGCCGAACGGCAATCTGTGCCACACCTATTCATCCAGCTTAATCGAGTATTTTAAGATCAACGGCCTGGAGCTGGGCGAGTTCGGCTGCCGGGCGGCGCTGGCCGGCAGCTACGGCATCCCCACCGTATTCGTCAGCGGCGATGATACGATGATGGCCGAGGCCCAAGCTCTGGTGCCGGGTATCTTGTGCGCGCAGGTCAAAGTTGGGCTGGGCACGCAGTTAGCCAGGCACCTTGCGCCCGCGGATGCCCGCGCCTTGATTCGCGAGACGGCAGCCCTGGCCATCCTGCATTACAAGTCGATCCCGCCCCTGATACTGGCCGGACCTCCTTTCGAGCAGGAGATCAGGGTTGGGCCGAAGGCCGATCCCGCCATTATGATCAGTCGGGGGTTTCAGCAGTTGGACGCCTTTCGTTATGTAAAGCGTTCCAATAAGCTCGACGATCTATGGATATGAATCAGTGAGCGAGGAGCACCCCATGGGCAGTACTAGCGACTATGCTACTCGCTCCGGCGCTACCGCAGAGGTGGCCGAGGAAACCGGCCAGGTGCTGCGTGCAAACGGCAACGATGTCGAGGCGCGTGATGTCCGCCAGATAAAAGCGCTCTCTGGTTACAGCGCTATCGTATTAGGCTCACTGGCACGCATAGGTAAACTGATGCCCGAGGTGCTGCGATTTGCCGAGCGCAGCGCCTCCATCCTGCGAGAACTGCCGGCCATCCGCTTTAGCCAGGGAGTGATCATGAACCAGGACTCGCCGGAAAACCGCAGACAGGCCGAAGCCTTTTATACAGCCGCTGGTTGATTTGGTCACGCTCAAAGCGGCGAGGCTGTTTGGTGATGAGGTGGGCGCTCAAGCAGGATAAAGAAGGGGCTATGGCTATACCACCCGCCGACCACTGCGATTTTACTGCTTCCAGAGCGTGAGAGCTGCTAATATTTGTGCCCTGATATAACGCCAAAGTGACACAACCAACCATTGTCGGAGGATACTGAATGAGCACACCAATCGTGATTCATCCGCAGAATCCAAAGCTATTTCTGTTTCGCGGTAAGCCCCGCGTGCTGTTGACCGCTACCGAGCATTATGGGGCAGTCATAAATCGCCCTTTCAACATGGCGCGCTACCTTGCCGATGCAGCCGAGCATGGGATGACGCTGACGCGCCTGTTTATGCTCTTCCGCGAGCAGCAGTCTCCACAGAATCCGTACTCCACCTGTAAACCGGAGAGCACCGACTATATTACACCCTTTTTGCGCATAGGCCCTGGTAAAGCCACCGACTGGCTGCTAAAGTACAATCTCGATTGCTGGAATCCCGAGTTTTTCCAACGCCTGCACGCATTCCTGGGATTGGCCAGCGAGCACGGCATCATCGTCGAGGTTACTTTGCTTTCCAATACCTATGGCGAATCCGTATGGGCGCTCAACCCCCTGTATCACGACAACAATATCAACGGGCTGGATAAAATCCCCTGGGCAGAGTATATGAGCCTGCGCCACCCCCGCCTGGTGGAATATCAATTGCGTCATGTGCGTAAAATCGTGACTGAGATCAATCCTTATGATAACGTCATCCTTGAGGTATGCAATGAGCCCGGCGGCTTCAGGCAGGAACCGCAATTCCCTACCCCTGAGGAAGTGAATGCCTGGCAAAAAGTGATAATCGATACCATCCGCGAAACGGAGAGTGGTCTACCCAATCAGCATCTCATCAGCGGGCAGGAGGCCTTCACCTACGACCCCTTTACCCAGACATCAGATGCATCGTTCGCGGACATGAATTTCGATATCATCAACATGCACCCGCTGCCGGGAACAGTGTACCACGGTGCTACCTACGATATGGGCAACTTTATGTCGGCTGAGCTGAACCTGCAGGCTGTGCGCGACTATGCCCTCGCCACATACAACGAACCCAAGCCGATGAACTATGATGAGGATAACTGCGCCTCGCGCTTCCGCGACCAAACAGGCTGGACTATACACCGCAAGCGCGCCTGGGTGACGCTGCTCTCGGGCGGGCACTATGACCTGATTGATTTCTCAATTCAGTGCTATCTGGAGGCAGGCACGCCGGAAGCCAACCGCTATTTACGCACCTGGTTCAAGCATCTTTCAAACTTTATCCACCGTTTGGATTTGGCGCGCTGCCGCCCGATTTCCGGGCTAATCGCCGGGCAGCCCGACCATACGCTCGCGGCGTGCTATGGGATACCCGACAGCGATTATGTCATCTACCTGGCGGATTCCCGCGAACTGGATGATTACGGTGCTGGTAAACCGATCGGCGGCGAGTTGACGCTGAATCTGGAGCCGGGCGGCTATCGGATGTACTGCTATTCGCCCGTCAGCGGCATGGCGTCGCCCGGTATCTGGATTCAAGCCGAGGGGCAAACCAGCCTGGCGGTGCCGGAATTCGAGCAGGATATCGTCCTTCGCGTTGCACGCGAACGCCACTAACTCTTTAAGCATCACCAGTCTACGGCAGGGGTACGCTCCAGGTCCAAGGCAAAATCGACATCCTCATCCAGCCACTCCGCCGCGCGGGGAGAGCCGGATGTGCCGGCGCGTTCACACAGCGTGCGGTAAGCGCAGGTTATGCAATATTCCTGCCGCTCTGTCTTGGTAAACGCTTCTTCGGGCGCGCCGGCGATCTCCTCTGCCAACTCAGTGAGCAGCACACGGTCATCCTCCAGATTGGCGCGGCTGTAGGGGATATACACTGTTGCCTCAGGCTCATTGGCGAACCAGTAACACATCTCGATGCGTTCCGGCGCCACGGGTGCGCCCTGGGTAAGGATGTTGCCAGCGCAAGCCAGCATATAACAATAAATACGTGTCTGCAGCCGAGTACGCAGCGTTTTGAGGGAGGGCACAGCCTGCAGTGTTTTCCAGTCCACTATCACAGCGCGTCCCTCGCGCTGCAGGGCAATCAAATCGTAGCGCGCGTACAGGCGGTACGCCCCCAGCCCGATAGTCAGCGGGTATTCTGACAGAAGCACTTCATGTGGCAACAACGCGTAATCGAACGACTTCCAGGCCGACCACCAGGATTGCAGCAAGGGATCGTCCGTTGCGTTCACCTGTAAATCAACCGGCAGGCCGAGTTGAGCGCGTTCGAGCCAGCGGTGAAAGATAACACCGCGCTGCAGATGCTGCTGATACTCGAGGGGCTGTTCGCCCTCGGCCATCGGCCATGGTTGGCGCTGCACATATCTGAGCCAAAAGCGCCGTTTGCAGCGCTGGTAAGTGCTCAGGCTGTGCTGGCTTAACTGAAAACCCGCAGGCAAGTGATTCGCCGCAGCGCTCATGTCAGGCGCCTCCGGCGATAGCATACAGTGCTAGAGGCAACCGTACGGGTCGTTTGCCACTAGTCCCGGCATACGAGATATATAGGTCGCATCTGGCTCGGGTGATGGCTACATAAAGCAGCCGCAGGCGCTCCGCGATCTGTTCCCGGCGCGAGTGCTGCACCAGCGCCGGCACATCCTGCTGGATGCCCGTAGCCGACATGAGTTGTTCCAGCACTGCACTTGTCTCCAGCTCCGGCGCACGTTCCTGCATATAGTAAGGTTCGCTGCGAAAGACGTCGTCGCTGGTATCCGGGAATTCCAGGGTATCAACACAAATGAGGTACACCACGTCCCACTCCAGCCCCTTGGCTTTGTGCATCGTTGTGACGGCGGTGCGGCCGGCGCGCGGTTCATAGCCCGCATCTACAAAAGCGATTTCCGCCAAGCTGCGTTTGTTCTGTGCAATTTGGGATAATTCGGCGGCGTATTCCCCCAGGCGCCACTCCGGATGGATTTGCCAGAGCGAACGCAGACGGCCGGCCAGGACATGGGTAATGGCCAGATCGCCTTCCGCCCGAAACAAGTCCTGCGCAATGGTCAGCACCAGTTGATCGGCCGGCAGCACCACTGCCCTGAGCCAGCGGGCGGCGAGTTCCACAAAACGGGCGAGCAGCGGGAGTTCTTCGGGCAGCGGCCGAGCCTGCGCCGGCAGACTCTCATACCAGAGCTCGGCCTGCGTCGGGAAAAAGACCTGCTCCGGCGGGGCGGAAGCAACTAACGTCTTTTGCGCGCGCAGCCGGAACCCGGCCTGCGCCTCACCCAGGTATCCGCCTTTAGCCAGCGTCTCATACAGTGCAGCCTGGCTGCTCACGCTGGGTTTATGAAGAAAAACGAGTACCTTCTCCAGGACGCCGGTCACATGGCGGGTTTGAGGGGTTGAACGCAGCAGGTCATCGAAAGGGGGCTTCGGCGATATCTTTGCGAACTCGTTCACGACCACCGCCCCCTGCTTATTGGTGGGGCACAGGATGGCCTGCGAATAGCCCGGATGCCGCCTACCGTAGTCAACCGCCTTCGTTACTACCCTGTTTGCCAGAGTTTCAAGGTCAGGGAAAGGCTCAGTTATGATACGCACGTGACTCTCTTCTGCTGGCGGATTGGGCTGCGGATCTCCAACACGCGTCGGCAGGATATCCTGTTCCTCGAAAGCGATACGTCGAATCTCGTCTTCGGGGTGCTGCTGGCACACCCAATGCACAAGCGAATTGGCCAGGTTGATAATCGGGCTTGCGCTGCGCCCCGATTCCGGCAGCGCGCAGGTCTTGACAACAGGGTCAGCCAAGAAGCGTCTGAAAAAGAGCGGGTCGGCGGTGGTAAAGGTGGCGTTGATCGATTGATTCGGGTCGCCCATCCGCACCCAGTTGCCATCCTCGCCGGCCAGGCAGCGCAGGATGGTCTCCTGCAGCGGGCTGCTGTCCTGGGCTTCGTCCTCCAGGATAAACGGCCAGCGCCGTCTGAGACCTTCCGTATAGCTAGCGTCCTCGTCCAGCGCATCGATGGCCCGCCAGATGAGGTCGTCGAAATCCAGCGCATTTTGCGTGCCCAGGTAGTTTTGGTAACCGGCGTACAGCTCCAAACCGATCAAAGCGATGTCATGCGTAATGCCCACCTTACGGGCCTGGATGCGGGCCTGCTCCGGCGTAAGCCGCAGGTGTTTGCAGGCTTTGACGGCTGCCAGACCTATTTTCCTGGTCTGTTCCTGCCAACTGGTCCGCGCGTTGCGGTTGTCATCAGGGATAAAGCTGCTCCAATAAGCAACGTGTCCGGCAACCCAGGTATTTACGGCGTGGGTCATCAAGCTATCTCGCTCAGCATCATCAATAATCACGAACGCGTCCTCCACGCCGGCTATATCGTTGCGGATACGCAGGATATCGGCCGCGAGGCGATGCAACGTGCATACATGGTAGCCGACAGGCGGCAGCCCCTGTGCCTGCAGGATGGCCTTGATGCGTCGCGAGATATTATCCACCGCCGAGTTCTGCACCGTCACTACCAGCACTTCGCCTTCTTCGCCCAATTTGCCCTCGATAATGAGCCGGGCAGCCAGAAGCGCCAGCGTGAGCGTCTTGCCGGAACCGGGCACCGCTGAGACGCCCATCAGCCCGCCCTGGTAAGCGAGGATGGCGCGCTGATGCTCGCGCAGTTGATAGCCATATAATTCGGATGATGTCATAGTGGCATTCTAGATAGGGTTGTTGTTCTGTGAATACAAGAGAGCATTCTGCAAGATACGTTCCAAACGCCCCGATTGCTCCTCGCCGTTGATGCCCAGCTCGCTCGAGACCAGGAAAATTCCTCCGCTGCAGCGGGCAGCCAGGCCTATCAGTACCCGACCGAGCCCCTCGCGGCGCGCCTGATCCTCGTCAGCATCATACCAGATGCGCCCCGTTTGCCAGGCACGCGAGAGGACGTAAGGTTGCGTAAGCGGTTGGTTGGGACGGTTCCACCAGCCGTCAACGCGCAAGTCGCACCAAAACTGGTAGCGCGAGCGCAGCCCCCGAGTCAGATACGCAAAAGCCGGAGCCAGAATCACGGCATCGAGCGCCTCGTCCAGACGGTCCTCGATGTATTCGGCGCTTGCCAGGCCGTTGAGCACAAAAGCAGTATATATAGCGCCCGGATCATCTGCGACCGAGAAGCCACCGGATCCAGCACCTGCACTACCGGCTAGGCGGAACTTGAGAGCAGATTCAACCAATCGGCTGTAGCTGTGAGCCAGATCCGCGCGCAGATAGAAGCCGTATCCAGGCAAAGTTAACAACTCGCCAAAAATCTGTGATAAAAAGATATCCAGTGGCTGCTGCTCGCGACCGGCATAGTCAGCCAGCCAGGTACGCAGCGCCTCGTAGCGCTCGCGCAATTGGAAGCCGAGACGCTGCCAGAGCATCCCGGCCTGGGCTGCGGTCGCCTGAACCTGACCGGATAGGTCAGTCAGAGCCATATTCCCCTGGGGCAGCGCAGATTCGGCCAACAACCGCGCCCTTACCGGGTCCAGATTGGCCAGCATGACTCCGAGCATCTCGGCCAGGTCCTCGACCGGCAACGTCCTGAGCACCGCTTCTGAGCTTGCCCATGTGGGGTGGGCCAAACGAGCGAGAGTCAAGCCAGCACGCACAATCACATCATCGCGCAAAGGGGTAGCGGGACGCAGCAAGTATTGGCCAATCCCCCTTTCGTGCAATTCCTCCTCAAGGGCAAAGCGCATCACCTCGCTCACATAAGGGGCAACCACGGCAATTTCGCCCGGCGCGCAGCCTGCCTCCACCAGATGAGCAATCTCGTTGGCGATCCAGCGAATCATTCCTACCCAGTAGCGTTCGCTACGCTGCCCGAGCACAGCCCGACGCGCATCTCCCACCGCAGATATATTAGCCTGAGGCAGGTGCATAACCGAACACACCCTGTTTGCCAAGGTGAGTATATCAGGGTTTATGCCCGGCAGGCTATCCATGCGCAGCTCCTGAGAGCAACGTTCTCCCAGGTTGCGAGCTGCCTGCCGGTCGGCTCCTAAAAAGATTCTGTATCCGCCACCTTCATCTTCAGCCAGCACAGAGGAAGCGCATAAGGGCTGTAGCCAGGCGATATAATCGCTGGCCACCGGCACGGTTTCCTCGATGTTATCGGCGATCAAGTGCCGCACATGCTCTGCTAGATATGTTTTGTATGCCCGGCTGGGGTAGATTAACTCCACAAAGAGCTGAGTTGTCAGTGAGAGGTCCAAAAGCGAGTGCGCCAGACAGTATGCGCGAAAACGCATAGCGCAGTCCTGCGCCTGCTGATAGCTGGCGTAACGGTGTTCGCTGCCGGCCCAGGCTGATATCAGCCGGCTTGCTATCTCCTGGGGAGCAAAGCCGACCAGCGCCGATTTGTTCAAATTATCGATGAGCTGCGAAAGAAGCCGTTCGCGACGGATGGTGATATCCGCAAAGTAGCCATTTTCCTGGACAAGGGGCTGCAAGATACGCGCCATATGATACTGGGTGCTCTCCACGTTCATAAAAGTCGGCTCCAATTCGGGGTGCTTGAAGCCGGCGGAACCCGACACCAGTGGCCAAAATAGCGCTACAGCGCGCTGGCAAAGGCCATAGAAAGTGGTGATAGTCACACTACCGTTGATAAACCATGTAGAATGCGCCAACGCCTGCTCAAAGGTCTCTCTTTGCGATCTGTCGCTGACGAGTACCAGGATTTGGTCAGGCCGAACCCCCTCTTTAATCAACGCCAACATGCGTGCGACCAGCGCAGTAGTCTTGCCGCTGCCGGCCAGACCGTGGACCCACAGGCCATTACCTCCCTGTTTTGGGAAGTCTACTACTATTCGTTGTGTTTCTATTAGGTCAGTATAGTTTGAAGCTATTATCATATGAATTTAAGTGGATTATAGCACAACTGGAACGCAAATGGGATTACTGGGGGAGCCTGAGGAGCAAAACACAAACCGTATCATGGGGCGATACGGTTTGTGAATGCTGAATTCAAAAAGGTATGCTACTCGAGTTATCAGTCTAGAACGTGCACTTGGAAATGCCCCACTTGCCGTTCACTTTCTCCAAAAACACCTGAGTTGTCCGCGCAGTGTCGCGGGTTTGTGTACCACACCGGTAAGAATAGCCTACAACCCAGAGCACGCGATCGGTAATCCCCTTGGCTCTATCAGCATCGGTTACTTCTGGCACTTTAAGGTTTGCTCCCGGGGCTCCAACCTGGACGCTTTCTGGTTTAGTAGTGCACTGCTTTTGTTTGTCATTCAATATAGTGCTTTCGATGGCTTCTTTGGTTACATAACCAAAGCCAGTAAGGGGTACTGCTAAGGCCATTGCGGCGTCCGGATCGCGCGTTACAAAAACAGCAAGAGCAAACTCTTGGGCAATCCGCTTTGTTTCCTCTTCTTCGGGATTAGCTTTTTTACAACCAACCGCTGCCACGGCAATAGTTGACACTAGAATCACCGCCAACAGCACTCGTACCACTGGTTTCATATTCTGCTCCTTCACATTTATCCTAACAACAGCACCAGAATGATACTACCAGCCAATATAATAAGCCAACCGAAGGATGTGTCAAGATAGTGGTTATTTTGCCATTTACAACGCCAACTCTCTTTGTAGTTATGTGGCGATATACAGGAGCACAAGCCCTCCGTTTATTAGCCTACCGGCGAGCGGCAAGCAGTATAGGTTTTATAGCCGGGCACGTTGACAGTACCCGTGGGGATCACTAATATACCCACATCTTTTTATTATGAGGGCCAGTATTGGACACAGTAAGCTACCTGGCCAAAGCATTAACCCTCGGATTTTCTGCCGCAATCATGCCAGGAGCTTTTCAGGCATATCTCATCAATCAAGCCGCAACCCATAATTGGCGCCGGGCAGCGTTGCTTTCCTTTGCACCGCTGCTCTCGGACGGGCCGATTGTGCTTTTGACGATCCTGGTGCTTGGAATTGTACCGGCTTGGGTGCTGAGCGTGCTGCAGATTGTCGGCGGAGTATTTATTCTTTATCTGGCTTTTCACTCACTGCAAGGCCTGCTTAAACCACCTGAGGCAAATATCAAACCGCCCCCTTCAAGTTTTGGGGCGGCGGTGCTGATCAATTTACTCAACCCAAACGTCTATATCTATTGGGGCACCATCAGCGGCCCTTTATTTATCGAGGGATGGGGACAAGCTCCGCTGAAGGGCGTGTCGTTCCTGGTCTGTTTCTACATTATTATGATAATCACTTCAAATATCTTGATTTTGCTGGTGAACAGGCTCCGCACGCTGGGCAATCGTATCCAACGTATATTGCAGTTTATTTCCGTTGGCCTTATGGCTGTGATGGGCGTGGTACAATTCATCACTGGATTAAGTAGCTTGTTAAGCTGATAACACAATCGCTGATTGTGGTAATCTGATGTCGAGCACTTAATTGACTAGCAGAGCTTGACGTCCTACCGAGCAGGCGCTATTATTAAGTAGATAATGACCTGAAGGAGGTCATACCATGGCCAAAGTAAGCGCGGAACTGCGTAAAACCCTGCGTGAGAGCCCGAATGATACCTTTGATTTGATTGTGCGCGTGGAAGGTGAGCTACAGGAGCGCAGCGCCGAGATGAACGCCATGGGAGTTAACGTCAAAAGGCAGTTCAAGTTGACGAATAGCCTGCAGATTCGCTGCAGCGGCGCCCAGGCGCTCAAACTGGCGCGCGAAGATTGGTTAGTACGTGCTGACACTAATCGCCCCGTGAGAGCGTTAGGGAGGTGAGCTTGGAAGCTCCCGAGAATAAAATCGTCAACGGCTTGTGGCGCAGCATCGAGTCGGCCCCCAATTCGGATTCGCAGATATCCGTCATTTTGCGTTACCGCTCAACCCAGCGTGTGATGCGCTATACCGAATATATGCCTGGAGTGCATTTCGGCCGGCGCTATCGTTTGGGCCCATACAGCCAACTTGAGGCGACGCCGGCTGCCATTCGCACGCTAGCCGCCAGCCCGGACGTGGTGCGCATCTATCAGGATGTAGCAATGCGCGTCTTTTTGGATTCGTCGGTTCCGCATATTCATGTCCCTTATGTGTGGGAGCAGGCGCTCACGGGCAAAGGTATCAAAATAGCGGTGGTCGATACTGGCATTGACCAATCGCACCCCGATTTCCAGGGGCGCATCCTTAACACATACGATATTACCGGCGAGACGGTGCAGGACGGCTGCGGACACGGCACTCACTGCGCCAGTATCGCAGCCGGCAGTGGGGCAGCCAGCAAAAGTAAGTATCGCGGTGTGGCTCCAGAAGCTTCGCTCCTGATTGCCAAAGTGTTACGCAACGATGGTTCGGGCATGATGTCCGATGTAATGGACGGTGTAGAGTGGGCGGTAGACCAGGGAGCTCAAGTTATTAGCCTCTCACTGGGTGAGGCGGGTTCCTCGGACGGCAACGACCCGTTATGCGATCTGTGTGAAGCTGCCGTACAGCGCGGTGTGGTGGTTGTCGCTGCCGCAGGCAACGAGGGACCGATGGGCTACTCGGTCGGCTCGCCGGCTGCTGCACCCAATATCATCACCATCGGCGCTGCGAGCGATTTGGACCGCATTGCCGAGTTTTCGTCGCGTGGTCCTACGGCCGACGGGCGCGTCAAGCCTGATGTCGTGCTTCCAGGAGTGGATATCATCGCCGCCAGAGCGCAAGGCACTTCCATGGGGATGCCGTTGGATGCCTATTATACTAGCGCTTCGGGGACATCGATGGCGACACCGCACGCAGCCGGATTGTGTGCCCTGATTTTGCAGGCGGATTCTAAACTCAAACCTGCCGATATTAAGAAAATCATGATGGATACTGCGCGCGATTTAGGATACGGGCCCAATGCCCAGGGCGTTGGTCTGGCAGACGCCTGGGCGGCCGTCAAGGGCTTGATTGGCAATCCGCAACCGACGCCGATACCGGAACCGGAGCCTACTCCTTCACCCGATCCTTCGCCAATCGCGAAAATCGGTTGTCTGCCCGGGCTCCTCAAGATGCTGATCAAGTAGATGCTGCATCTGTGCAAACCAGCCAGAATAAACTTGCTATAAGGAAGGATTTATATGGGTATCTTGCTATCCGGAGCTGACATCATCGATTTGGCGATTCAGACCGAGGAAAAGGGCGAAGCTTTCTACCGAGAGGCTGCGAAGAAGACCGGCGCCAAGGATGCGTGCGAGCTGTTTACCTATCTGGCGGACCAGGAACAGCGCCATAAGCAAGTTTTTGCTCAACTCGGGAACGCCATCGTTGTCAGTGACCTGGAGCCGGCTGAATGGCAGGAAGCGCTCGATTATATCAACGCTACTGTCTCGCAGACCTTTTTTAGCGACGGCACGCCTATTCGGGCTATCGAATCAGGCAGCTCCGTGCGAGAAATGATCGAGCGCGCGATTGCCTTTGAACAGCAGACGCTGCTCTTTTTCTACACCTTGCGCGAGCTCGTGCAGCCTGCTAACCGCAGACTAGTGGATTCCATTGTCGCCGAGGAGCGCACCCATGTGCGTCGCCTGGCAGCTATGCGCAGCGCCTGACATTTGAACAATGCCAGACAGAGTGATTATTTCCACTGTGGTGAGGGTGGACAAGTGGCAGCCCAATCGGCGATGCTCTATCTGGTAGCCACCCCGATTGGCAACCTGGGCGATATATCGCTACGGGCGATCGAGACGCTGCGCCAGGTTGACTGGGTAGCCAGTGAGGATACCCGCAAGACCGGTATGATGCTCAAGCATTTTCAGATTAGTAAACCGCAGGTTGCTTTTTATGCACATAATGAGGACACAGCCTGCGCGCGGATAATCGGGTTGCTCAAAAGCGGCTTAAGTGTGGCGCTGGTGACTAACGCCGGCACACCGGGCATATCGGATCCCGGGTTTTCGCTGGTGCGTTCAGCGCTCGCCGAGAATATCCCCATCACGATGATTCCGGGAGCAACAGCCCTGGTGATGGCGCTGGTGCTCTCCGGTTTACCGACTCACAGTTTTACCTTTCGCGGGTTTCCACCGCACACGACGGGCGCACGCCGCCACTTTTACGAGGCGGACCTCGCCCATCCGTATACGCTTATCTACTACGAGAGCCCCTATCGCTTGCTTGCCTCGCTGCAGGATGCGCTGTTGGTCTTTGGGCCGCGCCGAGCTGCCGTAGCGAACGACTTAACCAAGCTGTTCGAGCGCGTCTATCGCGGCACGTTGGCGGAACTGGTTGAACAGTTGCCCGCTACCCCCCTCAAAGGCGAATATGTTATCGTCATCGCCGGCGGCGAAAAGTCATAGTCCCAACCGAAAGGTGCGATTGGCGTTGCC
>JAJFUJ010000126.1 GCA_021372475.1 Chloroflexota bacterium
GAGCATAGCTTTCCGCAGCGCGGTTCGTTATGCCTGGCGGTCTATGACCAGCCCGATCGAGCGCCGACCGCCAAAGCACAGGCGACCTGCATCCCGCTCGAAGCCTCGCACTTTGCCGGCGAGTGGGACATGGAACTGCTCGATCCGAACGCCCTCACCCTGGATACCTGCGACATCTGGTTCGACGGCGTCCTAAATGCCGAACATGAATCCATCAGCGTGGTACAGAACCGCGCGCTCGCTTTCGGTCGGCCGGTGGATATCCAGTTACGCTTTGGCGTACAAGTGGCTGAGGGGTATACCCCCCAGGGAGAGCTTTTCCTGGTGGTCGAGCAGCCAGCTAACTACCAAATTTTCATCAACGGCAAACCGCTCACCCAGCACGATTGCGGTTATTACCGGGATATCTCCTTCCGCAAGCTCGATATCGCCGGCCTGCTCGCACCGGGCGCCAACGAGATCATCCTGCAGACCCGCTTCCAGCAGAGCCCGCAGGTTTACGAGAATTTGAAACGCGCCCAGGCTTTTGAATCTGAGAAGAATAAACTCACCTATGACAGCGAGGTCGAGGCCATTTATCTGGTAGGTGGCTTTGGCGTCGCCACACCGGGCACCTACACCGATCTGCCGCAAAACGCGCTGCGCTACAGCGGCCCGTTTATCCTGACTCCGCTGCCTGGCAGCGTGCCTGCCGCTGAATTGACCGCCCACGGCCTGCCGTTCTTCAACGGCAAGCTGCGCTTAACCAAGCGCATCGCATTGAACGCCGCAGAAACTGCCAACCGGTCATTCCGGTACGAGGAACAGTTGGCGCACGTCGCCAGGTTGACTGTTAATGGTCACGAGGTGCATACCTGGCTGTGGCGTCCATTCGAGGTTGAATTGACTAGCCTGCTTCAAACCGGCGAGAACGTCTTTACGCTGGAACTCACCAACGGCCTGCGTAACCTGCTCGGCCCGCACCATCTCGAACAGGGGGAAAGTTATTCCGTCCATCCCGGGCAGTTCTTTAAGGAGCCAAACATCTGGGGATTCAGCAGCCCTTGGAATGCGGACTATTGCCTGATGCCGTTCGGGATCATTTTTTAGGAGCAGACTGTGACAACGCTTGAACATTTGCAGCTTATCCTGAGCGCGACAAAGCCGCTCGTATATCCGCGCGGGCGGCGCCTGCCCCTCTACCTGTGGCAGTTGCAGGGTACACCCCCGCTCTCTGACCGCGACCTGGCCGATGCTTTGCGCGAGCTGGATGCGCGCGGCATCAGCATGCTGGCGGTGTGGCGCAGCGGGGCGGAGCAGCAAAGTGCCCTCGAACAGGCTCTACGCCTCGGGCGCATCCAGCATGAACTTGGGCTGCCGGTGGGCGTCAACTGCATTGAGCCGCTCTATGCGTTCTTTAACGGCGAGGCAGCCACCACACATATCGATGCTGCTGGCAAGTCTTTCTTTGATGATTCCTTTGGCGCCAGACCGATGGGCTGCCCGTTTGCTATCGAACAGCGATATGACGCCATCCGCGAGCAGGTTGAGTATTACGCTCGGGCTTATCGTTCGGCCGGGTTGCCGTTGGCCTTTGCCTATTCGGATTGGGAGGTTGATGGTCCCCTCGAATGGAATGATGCCTGGGCGCATAGCAAGCGCTGCACGCGCTGCCGGGCACAAGTACCTGAGATCGATGACTTTGCCAGCTTTCAGGCGACGCTGCGCCGCATACGCGCGGAGATGCAGCGCGTTTGTTACGCCGAGCCGCTGCTGAGCCGCTGGCCGCAGGCGCTGGTGGGAAACTATGCCGTCTACCCGCACAACGGCTGGCGCTACTGGTATGACTATTTCGAGCGCTTTAATCCGGAGCTGCCGCATCAGTTCGACCAGGGAGAGCCCTCCCGCCCCTGGGCGGATGAGTTCGGTCGCTCGGGATACACCTTCGCTATGCCGGTGATGTACACTTGGTACCGTACTTTCGACTGGTATACCTACTCGCCGGATTACCGCTGGTTCTACAACATGCTCAAGGTGGCCTCAAACGCCGGCGCCAGCGCACCACGCTCGCTGCCGATTATCAGCTTTGTGCATCATTCCCTTACTGATCCCCCTGCTTCGGGAGCAGGCCATGTCATCGGCATGTCCGCATGGGCTTACGAGGAACTGCTCTGGCACAGTTTGCTGCGCGGCCACAGCACCTTTTTCTCCTGGTGCCCCGATGCCGAATGCGGCCACGAGGCGCCGCTGCTGCACCGCGTCTGGGCAGAAGCGCTACGCTACCGCGAATTTCTCGAAAGCGGGCAGCCGGTCAGTTTCACGGTGCCGCGCGAGGAAGGGGCGGTCGTCTCCGGCCTGCGCCTGGGCAGCCGGCTTTTAGCGCGTCGCAGCGATTTCGGCGGCGCCGCTGGCAGCGACGCCTGGCTCGAGCTCGAAGGGCATAAGGTGCCGACACCCTCCGGCAGCGCCTGCCAGATAATAGCGCTTTGACAACCCCCACCCGCCTGGGTATACTGAACGTATTCGCAGGAGGGACCAGGGATGACATGTTTTCAGATCTAGCCGGCTTGGGCGCCCAGTGGTAAGGATCTGAATCCTGTCTCTATTTTATTATTGTCTATGAATGAACGCCACGGGCTATGCCTGTGGCGTATTTTATTTTACTGATGAGGTTACGTGTTCATGACGATTAAGGCTGTGTTGTTCGATTGCGGCGGGGTGGTGCTGCGCCCCCAGGATAACGGCACGTATCAGCGCTGGGAAGCGCAATTTGGCTACCAGCCCGGCGAACTGGCCCAAAAGCTGTGGAGCAGCGATGCCTACCGGCGCGCCGAGGTAGGACAGTTATCTGAGGACGCATTCTGGGCTGAGATTGCGCCAACCCTGCCGTTGAATGCGCCGGGACAAATCGAACGGCTGCGTTCCGAGCTGTGGGATGTTTTTACGCCCAACCCGGATGTGCTAGCGTGGGTGGAACGGCTGCACGCCTGGTACAAGGTAGCGATCCTGAGCAACGCCACCGAAATACTGGACGAAATGCTGCGCAATCATTTTCATATCGCCGACCGCTTTGACGCAGTTTACAATTCCGCACACCTCGGGGTGGCCAAGCCGGACGCAGCTATCTATAACCAGGTGCTGCGTTCCCTCAAGATCGCCCCAACAGAGGCGCTGTTTATCGATGACCGCGCCGAAAATATCGCCGCTGCTGCTCGTTTGGGTATGCACGTGCTGTGGTATGTGGGCGACCAAGAACTGAGCCGCCAACTGCAGGTATATATACCTCAGGAGAATTGACGCACTGGCAAGCGGCTCCCTGCAGCGGTGTTCAACTGAAGGGTAGTGTCTATGTTAACCGTCTCGGATTTGAGCAAGCGTTACGGCGAAAAATACCTTTTCCATAGCGTGAGCTTTATCATCAACAAAGGCGAACGCGTCGGCCTGGTTGGCCCTAACGGATGCGGTAAAACCACCCTGCTGCGTATTCTGCTTGGGCAGGAGGCGGCGGACGGCGGTTCGGTGCGCCTGGATATCCCTCTGAGCCGCGTGGGCTACCTGCCGCAGGCGTTCGAACATGCCGGGAATGCCAGCGTGCGTGAGAGCCTCGACGCACAATCGACCGACTCCGCGCGGCTGGCTGGCGAGCTGCAGCGCCTGGCAGAGCTGCTTGCTCAGCCCGCGTCAGTGGAGCGCGAGAAGGTGGAGGCAGCCTATGCAGATGTGCTCGAAAAGCTTTGCGAGCTTGGCCCAGACATGCAGGAGCACGAACTGCGCGAGATTCTGAGCGGCCTTGACCTGGCCGACCTGGACCTGGACCAGCCGGTAGCCATTCTGAGCGGCGGCCAAAAGACTCGTCTCGGTTTGGCACAGCTCCTGATACGGCAGCCGCTCTTGATGATTCTGGACGAGCCTACCAACCATCTCGATATCAGCGGGCTCGAATGGCTGGAAGGTTACCTCAGCCGCTACCGTGGCGCGATGTTGATTGTTTCGCACGACCGAACGTTTCTGGATCGCACGGTCACCCGCATCCTCGAGATGGATCCTCAGAAACGCGAGGTGTCATCTTATGCCGGCAACTACAGCCAGTATGCCGCTGCCAAGGAAAACGAGAAGGTAAAATACGCCCAGGCATATAAAGAGCAAGAGACGCGTATCGCGCAGCTCCAAAGCGCGGTTCAGGCTCTCGAGGGGCAGGCGCGCAAGATAGAAGGTGAGACAATCGATTTTTACTGGCGCAAACGGGCCATGAAAGTAGCCCGCGCGGCCGTTGTGCGGCGCAAGCGCGTCGAACGTATGCTCGCTTCCGAGGACCATCTCGATAAACCGCAGCAGACCTGGGATATGAAACTCGAGTTTATCAATACGCCCGAGAGCGGCCAGGATGTTCTGACTCTTGAGCAAGTTAGCAAGTGCTTCGGCAGCCACCGCCTCTTTAGCGAGGTGAATCTGCTGCTGCGCCGCAAGGAACGCATCGTGCTGCTGGGGGCAAACGGCTCGGGCAAGACGACCTTGCTGCGTATGATCATGGGGCTGGAGCCTGCCACGACTGGCTCAATCCGTGTGGGAGCCAACGTCAAAATTGGCTATCTCTCCCAGGAGCAGGAGACCTTTGACCCGCAATCCACGCCCTACGACCTGGTACGTTCCTGCGCTCCTTTGAACGAGACCGAAGCGCGGGCCTTTTTACACTATTTCCTCTTCAAAGGGGACGAAGTATTTGTGCCCAGCGGCAGCCTGAGTTACGGCGAGCGGGCGCGTCTGGCGTTAGGATTACTGGTGCTTCAGCAGTGTAACCTGCTGCTGCTGGATGAGCCGATCAACCATCTCGATATCCCCTCGCGCGAGAACTTTGAGCAGGCGCTATCAGCTTATACAGGTACCGCGCTGGCGGTTGTGCACGACCGCTATTTCGCTCAAAGGTATGCCAGCGCCGTGTGGGCAGTAACCAAGGGGCATATTGTGCGTTTTGCCGATTATGATGATTACCGCCGCAATAGCTGAAACAAGCGAAACCTTGCGGTTTGGAACGGCGTTATATAATGCGTATGTTTATCCCAATCTGACCTATAGGATTCGTGATGGCGTTCCAAGATAAGCGCAATCCAAATTCCATTTATATCCCCAAGCCAGGTTATCAACCCTCGCGCGGTACTATTGTCAAACAAGCCGTCTTGTACGGCATACTGGGCATAATTGGTCTTTTTCTATTGGGTATCATCGCTGCGATGGGAGTCTATGGCTATTATGCCTTAACTCTGCCTTCTCCACAGGAACTCTACCAGCGCGCCACGCCCTTCCAGAGCACCCGCATCTATGACCGCAACGGCCGCCTACTCTACGAGGTGTTTGACCCGCAGGGCGGCAAGCGCACTATCGTGCGTTACGATGATATATCGCCGTGGGTGGTGCGTGCGGTCGTCTCTACTGAGGATCGCACATTTTTCACCAATCCTGGGTTCAGCCCGCGGGGCATTGTACGGGCGATATATCAAAACGTTATGGCCGGCTACACGGTTTCCGGTGCTAGCACGATCACCCAGCAGCTCGTCAAGAACGTTTATCTCACCACGGAACAAACCCTTACCCGGAAGGTTAAAGAGGCCATCCTGGCTGTAGAAATAACCCGCCGCTATGAAAAAGACGAGATCCTCGAGGTATACCTGAACGAGGTGTACTTTGGCAACATGGCTTACGGCATCAGTGCGGCGGCGGAATCTTATTTCGGCAAACAGCCGACCGACCTGACGCTCTCCGAATCAGCCCTTCTGGCTGGGATGCTGCAATCGCCGGCGATGTACGATCCCTATCTCGACCCGCAAGCTGCCCTTGACCGGCGTACCATTGTGCTGAATTTGATGGTCGAGGCGGGCTACATCAGCCAGGAGGAAGCCGATGCGGCAGCGCAGGAGCCCCTCGGCATCATTGAGCAAAACAACCAGATTCTGGCGCCGCACCTAGTGATGTATGTGCGCGAGCAACTGGAAGCCCAATACGGCACTGAAGCGCTCTACAAAGGCGGGCTGCAAGTATACACCACGCTCGATTTTGCTCTGCAGCAGCAGGCCGAGCAGATTGTGGCGCAGCGCGTAGCCGAACTGGCCGATTATGCAGTGTCGAACGGCGCACTCGTGGCTATCGATCCGCATAGCGGCGATGTGCTGGCGATGGTCGGCAGCGCTGATTTCTTTAACGCCGATATCAGCGGCCAGGTAAATATCACCCGCCAACTGCGCCAGCCCGGCTCAACCATCAAGCCGTTTACTTACCTAGCTGCCCTGGAGCGCGGTTGGACGGCCTCCACGATGTTGATGGACGTAGCTCAGGACTTTCCGGATGGTGCCAACCCGCCCTATCGCCCGGTGAACGTTGACGGCAAAGAGTACGGCCCTATCTCGCTGCGCTCGGCGCTGGCAAATTCACGCAACATCCCGGCGGTCTCTACGCTCAATCAGATCGGTCTGCCGGCGCTGCTCGAGATGACCCAGCGACTCGGCATCACCACGCTCAATCGCGATGATTACGGCCTCTCGCTTACGCTGGGCGGCGGCGAAGTGACGCTCATCCAGATGACTGCGGCCTATGCGACGCTAGCCAATAGCGGCAAACTGGTCAGCGCCCGCACCATCCTGCGCATCGAGAATGCTGATGGACAAGTGCTGGTAGCCGATACAGTCGCAGAGCAGCCGCAGGTAGTGGATAACCGCCTAACCTATATCATTACAGACATTCTGGCAGATAACGACGCGCGCAGCCCGGCTTTCGGCACAGATAGCGTGCTCAACCTGGGATTCCCAGCAGCCGTCAAGACCGGCACCACCAATGACAATCGCGATGGCTGGACAATCGGCTATACACCCGAGCTGGTGACCGGCGTTTGGGTCGGTAATGCCGATAACTCCCAGATGGCCGGCGTGGGTGGTTCCTTTGGCGCAGGCCCGATTTGGCACAATTTTATGGAGGCGGCGCTGGCGGATAAGGTGCACGAATCGTTCATGCGCCCGGATGGTATCGTCGAGGTTGAGGTTTGTCCTATCTCAGGCATGCTCCGTGGACCGGATTGCCCGGCAGGCCGTAAGGAGCTTTTCCTGGCGGACCAGCAGCCCACCGCAACTTGTTCCGTGCATATCCGTCAAAAGATATGTACCGCTTCCGGTAAACTGGCTAACTCGTACTGCCCGCTCGATGCCATCCAGGAACGACAGGTTGAGGATTACGGGGCGCAATGGGATGCCTGGCTGGCAGCCAACGGCAAACCGGTGCCGGTGCGCGAAATCTGCGATGCACACGGCGCGCCTAGCAAGGTTGAGATATACGCCCCCGCGAATCCGTTAAAGGGGATTGTCGATATTCGCGGCTCAACCTTAGTGGACAAGTTCAAGTATTATATTGTTGAATACGGCATCGGTCCCTCTCCGATAGGCTGGGGCACATTGACGCACCAGATAGGTAATACGGTTGCAGACGGCCTATTGATGCGGTGGGATACGCGCACTCTCGAGGATGGCATATATTCGCTGCGGGTGGTTGTGTCTGATACCGAAGGCCGCCAGTATGAGGCGAAAATTCAGGTTGAGGTACGTAATACGGAGCCTACAGCGACTATGACCATGGCCAGCACAGCAACCCCAACCTATACGCGTACACCCAAAGGTACACTCACACCTACTTTTACCCCCACCTTGGAG
The DNA here is from genome assembly GCA_021372475.1 of Chloroflexota bacterium. Lineage (GTDB taxonomy): Bacteria > Chloroflexota > Anaerolineae > UBA1429 > UBA1429 > JAJFUJ01. Next base: position 7,668 of record JAJFUJ010000126.1, read on the forward strand.
TTGCCGACAGCGACGGTTACGCCCGAGCCGCTGCTGACAGCGACGGAGATTGCGACGCCCAGCGCTACGGCTACCATCGAACCAGAGCCGAGCAACACACCGTCACCTGCGGCGACAGAGATACCCTCGGCTACGCTAACACCATCAAAGCAGGGTGAAACACCCACCCCTGAAGAGCCGTCGGTCAGATGATTTCATAAAAAGGGAGCCGTTCGGAATAGACTGCTCTCTTTTTCGCGCTTGTTAATCCGGCAAGTATCCCCACGGACAGACCTGCTGTCCGTTCACAATCACCTCAAAGTGCAGGTGCGGGCCAGTAGATTTACCTGTGCTGCCTATCCTGCCGATGAGCTGCCCCTTTTGTACGGATTCGCCTACGGAGACATCGAACTCGGATAGGTGCGCGTAGCGGGTAACGATACCGTTGCCGTGATCGATCAGCATATACCAGCCATAACTCCAATCCAGTTGTTCCATCTTGTACACGTATCCTGAATCGGCCGCATAGACCGGTGTGCCGATGACATTATAGATATCAAGCGCAATATGGTAGTCATAACAATCCTGAGTTATCAATCCGTTCACCGGCCAATCCAGCGAACCGGTGGCAGTGTGCTCTTCGGTCACGTTTCTTGTATATTCCGCCGAAGAGTAAGGTTCAGGCTCGGGTTCAGGCTCGGGCGGCGCAGGAGCGATTCCGCCTGGGATAACCAGTTCCTGGCCGATTGATAATGTATAAGGAGCGCTCAGCTTGTTGCTGGCGAATTGGGCAATTGTTTCTACCGAGACTTGATACGTCTCGGCGATACTGTCAATCGTATCCCCTGCGACCACAGTGTGAATAGCACCATCCACTGGCGGGATACGCACTTCCTGATCGATCGCCAATGCGTCCGGGTATTGCAGGATTTCAGGGTTGGAATATATGATAGTGGTCGGCTGTAAGCCGAATTTCGCCGCGATAGTATCGATCACATCGCCAGCTTGCGCTCGGTAAACCAGGATTTCGGTGCGCACGCTGCGCTCTGAATTCGTCAAAGGTACCACATCGCCAACGCTGCGCGAGGTAAACGGCACAGCACCCTGTTCAAGGAAACGCTCTTCGTCAGGGGCCGTAGTAAACCGTATCATCAGGGGAGCTATATCAGCCTGAACGCTTGTTAGGTTTGGGCTGAAAGAGATGGCAGCAACTTTTCTTGGCAAGGAAAAGCTACCTGCCGCAATCAGTAATATAACTATCGTAAGGTGGCCCAAAATGCGGGTTATGAACCAACGGTCCGTATTAGCTGCTCGGCAACAAATTTCTTTCCATAGAAGGGAAAAACTACTCGGCTGCGGTTCGCTCACGCTCTATTTTACCATCGATGGATTATACATCTTTATTCAATGTAGCCAGGAACTCTTCGTTAGACTTGGTCTTGCTAAGGCGTTCCAGGATCGGCTCGGTTGCTTCAAGCCCGCCAATTGTATCTATCATGCGCCGTAATGTCCAAACCCGGTTGAGCACCGCCGGCGGCAGTAATAGCTCTTCCCGCCGCGTGCCAGAACGCTGGATATCGATAGCCGGGAAAAAGCGCCTTTCAGCCAAGCGCCGGTTAAGGTGCAGTTCCATATTGCCGGTGCCTTTGAATTCCTCATAGATGATATCATCCATACGGCTGCCGGTATCCACAAGACATGTAGCTATAATAGTCAGACTACCTGCTTCCTCCAACTTGCGCGCTGCGCCGAAAAAGTGCTTGGGCGGGTGTACTGCCGCAGGGTCAATACCGCCTGATAGGGTGCGCCCGCTGGGGGGTACTACTAGGTTATAGGCGCGCGCGAGGCGGGTGATGCTATCCAGCAGGATGACCACATCCTTGCCAACCTCGACCAGGCGTTTGGCGCGCTCCAGGGCCATCTCGGCCACGCGGGTGTGGTTATTGACCGGCTCGTCGAATGTTGAGCTTACCACCTCGGCCTCGACCGAGCGGTCCATATCAGTAACCTCTTCGGGACGTTCCCCGATGAGCACCACCATTAAATGCGCGTCATCATAGTTGCTACTAATGCCGTTGGCGATTTGCTTGAGGATAGTTGTCTTGCCGGCTTTGGGCGGTGAGACAATTAACCCACGCTGGCCGCGGCCTATCGGCGCCAACATATCGATCAGGCGCGTGCTGTAAATCTCGCGGCCGGTCTCTAGCTTGTATTGCTGGAAGGGGAAAATCGGCGTCATGCGCTCATAAACCGGGCGCGACTTGGCCTGTTCAGGATCTAGGCCGTTGATGGCTTCGACGCGCAGCAAGCTAAAATATTTTTCGGATTCCTTGGGCGGCCGCACCTGGCCGATGACCATATCCCCGGTACGCAGGCTAAAACGCCTGATTTGCGACTGCGAGACATATACATCATCCGGGCCAGGGATAAGGTGGTCGCTGCGTAAGAAACCGATGCCGTCCTGTACCACCTCAAGCACACCTCCGCCGAAGATCAATCCCTGCTCTTCGGCCTGGGCGCGCAGCAGGCGTAGTATCAAATCTTGCTTTTTAAGGCGTGAGAAGCCACCGATATCGCGCTGTTTGGCAATATCGCGCAGGGAACTGAGAGTCATCGCTTCCAATTCATTAATATTCAAAGTTAGCTCCATCGAATGTGTTAGGTGTGGTTTGCTTATAACAACTGCGATGCAGAAATACATGGAAAACGTCTGAAAAAGCATGTACAACGCTTATTTATCAGCGTTATAAATCGCTTTATAATCATATTCGGCTAAAGCAAAAGGACGTTATAATACAAAACGAGGTCAACACTTCACCATGAATTAGATAGTGAATGACTGGAAATTGTATAACTCTGGGCAAATGTGCTATGGGGCAATGAAAGACCCAATCATACAATCCAACTGCTGAGAGGTTTTTGCTAAGCGAACAACCCCACTATAGCATATAGTAGCTGTCAAGTCAAACGATTCATAACAACATCAAGGCGGTCATAATGACTGAAACAATCATCGGGCTCGATATAGGCGGCACAAAAACCGCCGTAGTCGAAGGATCTTGCGACGGTGAAATACTCACCAAGCGCCAGGCGCCGACGGCGCCGCACGAGGGATTTGAAGCGGTTTTTGTACGTATATGTGCTCTCGTATCAGAAGCCTTGGCAGATTCCGCGCAATCCGGTCGGGAACCAGCCGCCCTTTCGGTCTCAATTGGCGGACCGCTTGACATCGCCCGCGGTATCATCTATTCACCGCCCCATCTGCCCGGTTGGGATGCGATCCCTTTGCGCGACCTGCTGATGGAGCGCTTTAAGCTGCCAACCTTTGTTGAGCATGACGGCAATGCCGGCGCCATCGCCGAATGGCGCTTTGGCGCGGGACGCGGGACGCATAATCTTATTTTTCTGACGATGGGCACCGGTTTAGGCGGGGGATTCATCCTAAATGACCGCGTTTACCGCGGCGCTACCGACCTGGCCGGCGAAGTCGGCCATATGCGCATTGCCCGCACAGGGCCGCTGGTATACGGCAAAAGGGGTTCCTGGGAGGGCTACTGCGCAGGACCAGCCTTTGCCTGGATGGCCCAACGTATGTACCCTGCAGATTGGGGACGTGGCATCACCACGCCCGAAGTAGTCCGCTTGGCGTTAGCCGGCGATCAGCGGGCGCTAGCTGTAGTGCAGCGCGTCGGCGCCTATTTTGGCCGGGGGCTGGCCGTCTTGGCCGATATCATCAACCCCGAGATGATTGTAGTGGGCAGCATGGGCGTCCGTTTGGGTGAATTACTGCTGGCGCCTGCCCGGCGCGCGATGCGCCAGGAAGCGCTCCCTGGCACCTTTTCCGCATGTAGCCTGGTGCCGGCCGCCCTCGGTGATAAAATCGGCGATATTGCTGCCCTGTGTGCCGCACTGGAGGGACTGCGCTCAGGCTAAGCCTGCTGCGGCCACCACAAGGCAAACCACTGCAGCACCCCTGCCCCGCTGTTGCGTAGGGCGTGAAACGCATTACCGGGGATCGCGATAACATCCCCCTCGTTTACTGCGCTCTCTTCATCGCCTACGGTAATGATGCCCTGACCGCGGTAGATGAAATAGATCTCTTCATGCGGATGGGCGTGCCCCTCGATGGCGCCGCCCTGGTCAACATAGCCCCAGGCGTGTGCGAAAGGTGCCTTCATCCCATCCGGCAGCACCGGCATTGCCAGGATGGTGCCATTGTGCGCAGGTACGGCTTGCTCTTTGCTGAAACGTGCGATCTGCATGGAATGCTCCTCAGTCTTTCTGGTTAGTTTATATCAGCCCTTGAAGGCGGTAAACCTCAGCGGCTTCGCGCACAGGCCGGGCGCTCTCCGGCGCCTGCCAGCGTTCAATCAGCTCTTGCGCCAGAGCTGCAAGCATCTTGCTCAATGTGTGGTACGGCACCAGCGCCTCATATATCGCCAACACACGCTCCTCAGAGATTAACGCTAACTCGGCGATGACTGCCTGTGCCCACACGTATCTGGGGTGGATGGCGCGCTCCTCTAGCGCCGCGAACCGTTTTGAATGCCTCATCTGTAGCTCTCCCTGAAACGTACCAGAATTGTAGCATCTCCTAGCCGTTCATGAAAGCTTTTTATTAAAATACGCTCTTCACTATACTATCCGCAGGAGGTAAATCGATGAACCCTGATGATACGATTGCCGTCCAGCCGGGCCATCCCTTTCCTCTGGGCGCCAGCGTTCAAGCCGATGGGGTGAACTTTAGCCTTTTCACCGCCAGTGCGACCTCGGTCGAACTGCTGCTCTTTGATCGGTGTGACCTGCCCCCCTCAAGGGCAATCAGACTCGATCCTTTGGTAAACAAAACCTACTACTACTGGCATGTGTTCGTGCCCAATCTGCGTTCCGGCCAGCTCTATGGTTACCGCGCCTGGGGGCCGTTCCGCCCGGAGGATGGCCAGCGTTTTGACAGCTCGAAAGTGTTACTCGATCCCTATACGCGTGCCGTGTCTTACGGGGCCAACTGGTCGCGTGCGGCAGCGCTTTCCCTGGGAGATAACGCTGTCAGCGCACTCAAGTCGGTAGTGGTAGATACCTCTGGTTATGATTGGCATGGCGACCAACCCCTGCAGCAGCCGATGAACCGCACCGTGATATATGAGCTGCATACGCGCGGATATACTGCACATCCTTCATCTGGAGTGCCGAATCCCGGCACATTCTCTGGCTTGCAGGCCAAGATAGCTTATCTCAAGCAGCTCGGCATCACGGCTGTCGAATTGCTGCCAATCCAGCAGTTCGATGAGCAGGAAGTCGCGCATCGCAACCCGCTAACTGGCGAACAGCTTTGCAACTACTGGGGCTATGCGCCGTTGGCCTTCTTTGCCCCGCACCTGGGCTATGTGACCAGCGCAGACCCCCTGCACGCCGTGAATGAGCTGCGCGATCTGGTACGCGCTATGCACCAGGCCGGCATCGAAGTGATTCTCGATGTGGTCTTTAACCATACCGCTGAGAACGACCACACCGGCCCCACAATAAGCTTCCGCGGGTTGGAAAATCGCGCCTACTATATGCTCTGCCAGGATAAAAGGTACTATCGCAGCTTTTCAGGCACCGGCAATACCGTCGATTGCAACCATTCGATTGTGCGCCGGTTGATAATCGACTGCCTGCGTTACTGGGTCACGGAATATCATATCGATGGCTTTCGCTTCGACCTGGCATCGGTGCTCTCGCGCAATCAGGACGGCGAACCGATGACCGACGCCCCCATCCTATGGGAGATCGAGTCGGATCCGGTGTTAGCCGGAACCAAATTGATTGCCGAAGCATGGGATGCTGTCGGCCTGTATCAACTCGGCTCCTTTACCGGCGATCGCTGGGCAGAGTGGAACGGCCGTTTCCGCGATGATATTCGCCGATTTATTCGCGGCGACGATGATACTGTGCGCGACCTGGCCTGGCGGCTATGCGGCAGTTTTGATATCTTTCGCGACAAACCTAGCTATACCTCCTACCGCAGCATCAACTATATCACTTGCCACGACGGCTTTACCTTGGCTGACCTCGTCACCTACGAACACAAACTCAACCAGGCCAACGGCGAGAACAACCGCGACGGCGCTGACACCAACTACTCCTGGAACTGCGGCATCGAAGGACCCAGCCAAGATCCACAGGTTCAGGCGCTGCGCCGGCGCCAAACACGCAACCTGCTGACGCTGCTTTTGGTCGCTCGCGGCACGCCGATGTTGCTGAGCGGTGATGAATTCGGCCGCACCCAGCAAGGCAACAACAACGCTTACTGCCAGGACAACGCCATCAGTTGGGTAAACTGGGATTCAGCCGGCCAGAACGACGGGCTGCAGCGCTTTGTGCGCGAGATGGTTGCTTTTCGTATGCGCCACCCAACTCTTACGGTGAACCACGAGTTGGGCAGCCGGCCCTTTGAGGAATTGTTCCATGAAGGCATCACCTATCACGGGGTCAAGCTCAATCAGCCCGATTGGGGCAGCCGTTCGCATAGCCTGGCTGTCCGCTTTCACGGCTTAAGCGGCGACGGCGATATTTATCTGCTGATGAATGCTTTTCACGAGGATTTGGGATTCGAGCTGCCGACTGACATGACCTGGCAGCGCATAGTGGATACATCGCTATCTGAGCCGGATGATTTTACGTCCGAAGCCCAGGCTCCCACCCTGCACACGCCAACGTACCGGCTGCCGGCGCACAGCGTCGCTTTGCTCTATGGAACCAGGCCCTAGAACTCCTGCGGGGCAGGCTTGAGGATGCCGACGAACGGCAGGTTGCGGTAATACCCCTTGGAATCCAGTCCATAGCCAACGACATAGGTATCGGGCAGCTCAAAGCCCTGGTAAGCCAGCGGGATATTGATTAGCCGGCGGTAAGGCCTGTCGAACAGGACGCACACTTTGATGCTGGCCGGCTGTCGCGTCTGTAGAGTGCGCAGCAAATAGTGCAGGCTCAGACCGGTATCGATAATATCCTCGACAAACAGCACATGCCGGTCGGTGATAGAGTGGTCTAGGTCCTTGGTGATGCGCACGCTGCCCGAATGGCTGCCCGATTGGTACTGCGAGATAGCCATAAAATCAAGCGACATCGGAATGGTAATATGGCGCAGCAGGTCGGCCATAAACACGACCACACCGCTCAATACGCCAACCAGCACCGGGTCCTTGTCGGCATAATCCTGTGAAATTTGCGCTCCCAGCTCCGCTACGCGCTTTTGGAGCACATCGCTCTCGATTAATACCTGCTGGATATCGTCGCTGATGGGCATCCTAACCATCCTGTTATTTGGCTACGGCATCCCTGCCGACCAGCTCGGGTTCCCGCCCTGTCAAGCCAAAGCGCTGCATAAAGCCAAGAAAATCGGCGCGGCTCCACAGGCGGATGTTGATCTCTGGGTACAACTCGTGCATGCGCTTGATTTTACGGTGCTTGACCTTCATCAGTTTGGCGCGCAGCGTCGTCAGTTCAATATATAAATCCTGTTCGATCAGGTAGAAATCAGGCGTAAAAGCTTCCAGCAGGTTGCCCTGTTCGTCCCAGTAGATAGGAAAGGTGGTCGGCTCATAGCGCCACTCGATGCCAAAAAAATCGAGCACGTTGGCGAATTCGGCTTCGCTGGGGTGAGAGAACACGATAGCGCTGCGTTCTACGGCAGGGTTGGTACGCGGCCTGGGCTGGGAGCTGGTCTTACTCTCCGTCATCGACTCCCACTATACGAGTGTTTATCAATTATTATAGATATCCGGGCTACAGTGTCAATGCAGGCCGAGCATTGACAGCTAGTTACAGCGCTGTTATATATATCTTAATCATCATCAGGAGTTGTATATGCCCATGCTTAAGCGTTCTCCTTTCGAACACGGCACACGTATTGAGGTTTTCATCGATGACGCCGTTGCCAGTTCGGTGCTGGTATTTAACCGCACCATCCGCATCGGCAGCATCCCGCTGCGCTGTGGTGGAATCGGTGATGTCTCAACCAAGCGCGCCTACCGCCAGCAGGGATACGCCCGCTTGATGCTCGAGGATGCCGTAGCGTTTATGAAAGAGGATGGTTTCCATTTCGCTGCGTTGTTCGGCATCCCCAACTTTTATCCCAAATTCGGTTTTGCGCCGGCTATCCCGGGCACCGAGTCGACTATTGCCACCCGTGATGCCGAATTGGCGCAGGCGCGCTTCCCGATCCGCCCGATGCGCCCGGAGGACCGGCCGCGCCTGGCTGCCATCTATGAGCAGATGAACGCTGTCCGCACCCTGAGCTGTGTGCGTGATCCTGCCACCTGGGATGGCTTTCGTATCGGCGCGGGTTGGAACGACCGCATCGATGCTTTCGTGGTGCTGGATGGCGAACAGATCATCGGCTATGCCAGCTATGACCTGGACCCCTGGCGCTGCGCCTTTGGCGAGGTGGGCTACAGCACGCCGGACGCTTGGAGCACTATCCTGGCGGAAGCCGCCCGCCAGGCGCTCGAGAAGCGCGTCGAGAAGCTGACGATTCACGCGCCGGCTGATGACCCCTTTGTACACTACTGCCGTCGCCTGGGCTGCAGCACGAGCCTATACTATGCCCGTAATGCCCATGGCATGGCTCGCTTGATAGACCAGCGCGCCACTTTGCAGGCTGTCCAGCCTCTGCTCAAGCAGCGCCTGGAACGTTCATCGGCTGCCTGGCGGGGCACGCTGGTATTTGCCACCGACCTCGGCGAAGATGCAGTGGAGCTTGGTCATGGCGCCGCGGTAGTGCTCAAGCTGCCGCAGACGATGCTGACCCAATGGCTGCTCGGCTATTGCGCTGTAGCCGAATCCATTTTCGAGAGCGCTGTTCGAGTGCCAGAACAGATTCTGCCGGCGCTTCAGGCAATCTTCCCAACAGGGTACCCGTATATCTACGCATCGGATCGGTTCTAGAGTGCTTGCAGGCGTCTAGTGGTTTAGTATGGCAGCGCCAATGATGGCGCGAGGAGGGTTATATGCCAGGTAAAATCATCGGGGTGCTGACAGCGGGCGGCGATTGCCCGGGCTTGAACGCGGCTATCCGCGCGGTGGGCAAAGCTGCACACGCCTATGACATGGAAGTTATCGGCTTCCTGGATGGCTTCCGCGGCCTGGTCGAGAACCGCACCATGCGCCTGGAGAATGCCAACCTTTCCGGCATC
>JAJFUJ010000132.1 GCA_021372475.1 Chloroflexota bacterium
ATATATAATTAAACGAATTTTAATAGTAATTCCAATTCTTTTTCTTTTTTCAATAGTCTGCTTTGTGATAATACAATTACCCCCTGGCGATTTCCTAACTACTTATATTAACCTTTTAAGATCACAAGGTACTATCATAACTGAAGACCTTAAAAACTCGCTTGAAGTGCGATATGGTATGAATCAACCTCTTATAATCCAGTATTTCAAGTGGATAGGTAGAGTGCTACAAGGTGATTTGGGCTATTCATTTATGTGGAACCGTTCTGTTAATGAGTTAATAAATGAACGCTTAGGCTATACGATAAGTATCAGTCTTATATCTGTATTACTTATTTGGATAGTGGCCTTCCCGCTGGCCTTTTACTCAGCGACTCATCAATATAACGTGGTGGACTATACCTTTACCTCAATCAGTTTCTTTGGTCTTTCCATTCCCGAATTCCTGTTGTCGTTGATATTCATGTGGCTTTACTTTGAGGCCACTGGTAAGTTCGGCGGGGGGATGTATTCAGAGCAATATGCCAACTTGCCCATGAGCTGGGCGAAATTCGGTGACTTGCTCAACCATATGTGGATGCCATTCCTCGTTATTATCATTACAGGTACAGCAGGTTTGTTTAAGACTTTTCGGGCTAACTTGATAGATGAACTCGGTAAACCCTACGTGCTGACGGCCAGAGCTAAAGGAGTCCCCTATGGCCGGTTGCTGCTCAAGTATCCTACCCGCATCGCGCTAATACCATTCATTAGTACAGTTGGTTGGATGCTGCCAGGCCTAATCTCAGGGCAAACGATACTTTCAATCATCATGAACCTCCCTACTGTCGGTCCCTTGCTTTATTCAGCACTTAAGAATCAGGACATGTTCCTGGCTGGTTCAATAGTCTTGATTCTTGGTGCATTGACGATGATTGGGACCATGATCTCTGATATCTTACTGGCGGTAACCGACCCGCGCACACGAAACGAACTGTAAAAAGGTAAACCATGCAAAGAATCAGTAGGCGAGAACGAAAACTTCGCGAGAAAGCTCAGAAAAGGCAAGATCTTCGGCAATCTGAGGCATACTATGCGATGTCGCAAAGACAGCTTATTGGCTTGCGCTTTAAGCGCAATAAACTTGCGCTCGTGGGGATTGTCGTTCTGTGCATTATCTATTTTACTGCCATCTTTTGTGAGTTTCTCGCTCCTTATGACCCTAACAAAGTAGATGGGAAACGGATTAATGTTCCTCCGCAATTTATCCGCTTGGCGGATGAAGATGGTTTTCACTTCAGGCCTTTCGTATATGGACTCAAAGAAGGGTACGATGAAGTCACCTATAAGCCAACGTATGTGGTGGATAAAGATACGAAATACTACCTGCAGTTTTTCTCGCATGGAGATGAGTACAAACTATGGGGACTCTTCTCAAGTGACATTCACCTCTTTACCGCAGGTGAGGGACAGTGGTATATAGCCGGTACTGACCGTTTGGGCAGGGACTTGTTCTCAAGGATGATTCACGGTACTCGTATTTCGTGTAGCATTGGCTTAATCGGTGTGCTACTTAGCTTTGTGCTGGGACTGCTGATTGGGGGGGGATCTGGCTATTTTGGCGGCGTAGTGGATAATGTGATTACCCGCATTATCGATTTCGTCATCAGTATTCCTACTCTCCCGCTGTGGATGGCATTGAGTGCTGCGGTCCCCCCGGATTGGCCGGTAACAAAGGTGTACTTTAGCATCACGTTAATTCTCTCGTTAACAAGCTGGCCAAATCTGGCGCGTGTGGTACGCAGCAAATTCCTCTCATTGAAAAACGAGGATTTTGTGCGCGCAGCGCGAGTTGTAGGCGCATCGGATATGCGCGTGATATTCCGCCATATGTTGCCGATGTTCTCCAGCCATTTGATAGCTTCATTATCGCTTTCGATACCGGGTATGATTCTCGGTGAAACATCCCTTTCCTTCCTGGGTATAGGCCTGCGCCCACCTGCGATAAGCTGGGGAGTGCTGCTCAGCGAAGCCCAAAATATCAGAAACGTGGCACTTTACCCATGGACGTTGCTCCCGGGTATTTTCATAGTGGTTACAGTTATGGCATTCAACTTTGTAGGAGATGGCTTGCGCGACGCAGCCGATCCCTATTCGTCTATATAACCTGTACACAAAGCTGAGCGAAACCGCAGATAGGATTCTTGAACTGTACCTGATACGGCAAGTTCAAAAAAAGCGAAAGGTAGAGACGTATGGAAGACCAAGTAACGGCCTATGCCAATTTCAAGCAGTACTCTATTCGATACGATCTGGAGCGTAATACATTCAGTTACTGGTATACCCCAAGAGGTCTGGTTCTGGAGGATGCCAAGGTTGCGAAAGTGGTGATTGCAGGGAAAGTAATCACGCTGAATGACTACAGCACAGCAGCATCCAGCATGTTTCAGCAGGACGATGCTACTGTTCTTTCTGTAACATACGAAAATGGCCCTGCGCCCATTAAGGAGTTTGATATCAGGTTTCTGGTTAGCGATACAGGCATAACTTGCTTCTTTGTATGTCCTGGCGATTCGGATGTGTATGTCGATGGGCAACTGTGCTGGGGAGGTGACATGGAACACGAGACCTTCGCAGTAAATCTCAACCGTCCCGGACAGGACTTGCGATGTGCCCATGGCCCCGCCTCTTCCGTAATAGACAATGCTTTGTTTGACCGCAGAACCGATTCCGCAATAGAAATTGACGGCTGCACGACGACGCGTATCACATATGATTGGGACAAGAGTGCTTACAGGTTCACGCTGCACACAATGGGTGACTATTCTACAACAGGATTCCGCGCTAGGGTGTATGAACGCGTTATCGAGGACAAGTTTAATGTTATCTATAAGCCGATAAACCCGCACACGACATTCCAGGACCCGCCGGTAGGATGGATGACCTGGTACTCGGTGCAATTTGACGCATCAGAGGACACTGTGCTCGAGAATGCGCGCTGGCAAGCCAAGAATCTCAAGGATTATGGCGCCAATACTATCTGGGTAGATTGGGAATGGTATCACGGTGATTTCACCGGTCAGCAAAAACCAGATACCGACAGCTTCCACCCTGATACAAGCAAGTATCCAAAGGGTTTAAAGTACCTGGCCTCTCAAATTAAAAAACTCGGGTTTGTCCCGGCGATATGGGTTGGTGCGACCAACGATCCCACCGAAAATGAATTCATACAGGCGCATCCCGAGACAGTGCTTGTGCACAAGCCACAGTGGTGTGGACAGTACTTTATGGATCTCACACACCCGCTCTACCTTGAGCAGTTTATCCCCCAGTTCTTTAAGCAGATAATGGACTGGGGATATGAAGCCCTCAAGTGGGATTGCCTGCCGACAACAATACAACTGTGCGATATGTATCATGACCGCTTTTACAATCCTAATCTTTCTACCGAGCAAGCTATGCTGGGGGCAGTGAGTGCAGCGCGTAATGTTGTGGGCCCCAATTTTTATATGCTGTATTGCTGCGGTTTGAGTGATAGGGATTTTAACATCGCTGCGGCCGGATTTGATGGCGCCCGCATCGGCGGTGATATATTCAAATGGGAAGACTTTATCTCTTACTGCATAGCTAAGGTGATGAAGCTGTATGCGCTGCATAATGTCGTTTTCCTGAACGATCCCGACAATGTTGTGCTTCGCCCCAAGTTCAACACCTACGATCAGGCGCTTTCACGCCTGAACTTTGTCTCACTCTTGGGACTTCCTATCACCCTAGGCGATAACCTGCCAGAGCTGCCCGAGGACCGTGTGGAACTACTGCGGCGGGGCATACCTTCGCTGACTACTCATCCTATGGACTTGCGTAAAACTGCCCATGATTATACGGTAGTGAAGGTTAATCTAGCGGTTAATAAGCCTTATGAGCAGTGGAACATTGTAGATGTGTTCAACCTTTTGGACAAGGATATTGAAACTACAGTCGATATCTACGATGACCTGCATCTGCCTTTGGACGAAGGCCCATACTTGGTGTACGACTACTGGAACAAGGAATATATCGGAGCAATCGCCAGACGGTTTACGGTGCAGTTGCGTCCATTTGCGTCCAGAGTGTTCGCTGTGCGCAGAAAACTCGAACACCCACAGGTGCTTTCAACTTCACGGCACATCAGCCAGGGAGCGTACGATATTACGAGCCTGACCTGGGATGCCGCCAAGAACACACTTTCCGGTATTTCCAAAGTGGTTGCAGGTGACCCGTATGATATCCTCCTGTATGTTCCCGATCCATATATGGTATTCGTTGAAGGAAATGCCACATTGTCGACGAACCTGAAGAATATCGGCAAAAACCTGTGGATGTTTCACCTGGAGCCCAGTGCGACAGGTGAGGAAGCATGGTCGGTTGCGTTCACACCGGTTCCACCTCATTGACCAAGTAGAGGAGACAGGAGTCGCGTGTGATTACCATCCTGCCGTCAGGACAAACCGGGAGGGTAGCGCGTCTATCCTGATAGCGATTATGGGACAGGTTGATAGAGAGGCGACAGGATTGCAGCATCTAGGGTCACGCATGATGAACACTAGATACTGCTTTCCATAAGATGGAATATATCACATAGTTGATAACGGCATTGAAAATCTTTCCTTACCACTCTGACTCCTGGCAGGCCGGAAGTATCTGGCCATTGAAATGCAGTGAGGCGTTCAAGTTTGGTACAGTTCCCTGAACAGATATTGGGGAGTGTAAAATGAAGTATGCTGAGGTGGAGGCTCCTCATCAAATCAGGATAAAGGAAATACGTACCCCCATCCCCGGCGCTCACGAAGTCCTGGTACGGGTCAGCCTGTGTGGCATTGATTGGCCAACTTTTAAGCATGTGATTAATGGGGAGGATACCACCTATCCGGCCAACGGCTTTAATAATCTGAATTTAGCCCATGAAGCATCAGGGGAAATAGTCTCCATTGGTCAGGAAGTCAAACATTTTAAGGTTGGTGATCGTGTAACTTATTTTGGCCCTGGATTTCAGGAATACGCCGTAGTGAAGGCCGATTACTGCTGCAGGATACCAAATGGGTTGGAATATCTAGAGCTACTGGGAGAACCAATGGCCGTTATGTACCATTCGGCCGAGAGGTGCCAACCTAATCCGCGAAAGACTATAGTGGTTTTTGGCGCTGGCTACATGGGATTGGGGATCATCCATTTCCTAACCCGGTTGGGAGTTCAAACGATAATCGCGGTAGAGACGAATGCATACAGGCTGCATTTGGCCGGGGAAATGGGTGCAAGTCTGCTGGTTAATCCCTCGAGCCAGGACCCAATCGAGAAAATCCTGAGCTATACAAATAACAAAGGCGCGGATTTGGCAATTGAAGCTACAGGATCAGACCAGGTTCTGAATAGAATTGAACTTGCAGTCAGGACTGGCGGTGATATCGTGATTCATGGATGGTTTGGTGGTGAAAGGAAAATACGGCTGGATAAGTGGCATGCCAAAGACTTGACGGTATCATTCGCCCATCCAGCGCCGGCAGAGATCTATGGAAAGCTGATAGAAAAAGCTGGACGAATGGTTGCCGAGGGAAAGATCGATCTCACTTCATTGGTAACTCATCAAGTGCCTTTCAATGAAATAGAAAACTTGGAAGCAATTATCAAGGGCTCTGATAATTACCTGAAAGGTGTAGTTATTCTATGACAATCAAAATAACTGCATCCACATTTTCCTTTAACTCACTTTTCCAAGCGAAAAAGATGGATATTGCCCAATATATTCTAAAATGCGCAGGATTTGGATTCTCCGGGATTGAATTGAATGATGGATATCTCAATGCCGACAAGGCAATATCCCTACAAGAGATCAAGAGAAGAGCAACCATATCAGGGTTAAGTATAGCTGCGGTGGCCATCGAGTCCGTTTTTGTGAGAAATAATGAGCAGGAGATTGCGAGAGAAAAGCAAAATATCATCGATTGGCTGGAAAAGGCATACTTCTTGGGGGCGCCTATTCTACGGGTTAATACCGGACAAATGGCCAATACGTTAAGTAGGCTGGTGAATAGAGAAGTAACATGGGAGATGATCAAGGACTGGACAGCCCGGACATTTGAAGAGGTCATTCCTTATGCCGAAAAGTTAGGTATTATGTTTGCCATGGAAAACCACTATTGCGCCACTCGAACTTCCGATGATACGGTTGGCCTGGTCCGACGTATCAACTCACCTTGGCTCAGGATTAACATCGATACCGGCAATTTCTATGAGGATATCCACTATGGCGATAACTTTATCCTGAATCCCGAGATTTTGGCACGCGCACGTCCTTTTGAAGATGTGTATGTCGGGATAGCGAAAATGGCTGCTGATATGGTTTACTGCCATGCCAAGATCTATCGAATCAATGCCGCTGACTCCGATGATATTCTGCTCGATTATGACCGGATATTCGATATATATCACCGTTTTGGATACCGAGGATATATTTCTATCGAGAATTTCTCGCAGGAAGACCCGCTTGTCATTATCCCCCGAGCAGCCAATATGCTGACAAGTAAATGGAACAAGCTGAAAAACAGATGAGTTCTCTGTGGCAACCGAAGTGCACAGTAATGTAACCAATGCATCGCGATTTTCCCGCACTATAGTCAGGAGCTAGCTCAACAAACTAGGCAACCAGCCAGTCAAGATTCTGTATAATTAGTTCAATGCGTTCATTTCCACACGCAATATCCCGGAGGAACCGGTATGAGTATGCAGTACTATAAAAACGTGCGAAATGTCGTCCAGGACGCGATCTTTTCCCCACTCTACGGCGTCAGGCTGACCGACGGTCTTTTCAAGGAAGTGTTTGACAACAACATCACCTATCTCAAGCGCATCGACCAGGATGCCATGCTCTACTGGTTCCGCCAACGCGCCGGCAAGCAAGCCCCCGGCGAACCCTATCATGGCCACTTTGAGGACAACATCAAAGGCCAGACGGCCGGCCTTTTTCTGATGGGCGCGGGCAACACCTTGCGCTGGCGTAATGAGCCTGAGCTGCGCCGCCGTATGGACGAGATCGTTTCCGAAATCGCCGCTTGCGCCGAACCGGACGGCTACCTGATGGCCGTGCCTAAGGACGAGTTCGGTACTAAAGAATACCCGCACTATGTGCGTATCTGGCTGACTTACGGCCTCACGGCGGCTGCCCAAGCCGACAACTCGGCAGCCTTCCCACTGCTACGCCGCTGGCAGGATTGGTTCAATACCTGCGACGACCTGCCTATCATCAAATACCTGTGTCTGGCCTTCCAGGGGGTGGTCGCCAGCACCTTCCTCTATAACACGCCTATCGGCCGGTCTGAAGATATCGCCGTCACCACCGAGTATTACGAAGAAGATTGGCGCCTGGCTCAGTTCATCAACAAAGAGCGCGACGCCATCCACATCCGCAAGCAGCCCGGCATCGAACCGCATCCCCACGGCACCGAGATCGAGGCTATGGAAGGCTACCTCGACCTGTACCGCGCCACTGGCAAGGCTTATTACCTGCGCGCGGTGCGTAATTTCTACGAGCTCTACCAGCAGGACTGGCAATATCCGGGCGGCGGTATCGCCATGTGCGAGGCGGAAAAGGCCTTCCCAAAATGCTACTGGCTTTCCAGTGACCGGCATTACAATGAGCTGTGCTGTTCGAGCTTCTGGCTGCTCCTCAACCAGCGCTTTCACCGGCTTTTCCCAACGGTAGAGAGCTATGTGGCTGAGATGGAGGCATCGATTTACAACATCGGCATCGCCAACCAAAACGGCGACCGCAACATAAACTATTTTGCTTTGCTGGACGGCGCCAAGACTAACTACGATTCGTTGGTGCATTGCTGTTGCGGCGTAGGGACCAAAATGTATGCCAGCCTGCCCGAGTATATCTATTCCATTGCCCCCGACACGCTTTCTGTAGACCTTTACGCGGCTTCCGAGATCGACTGGGAACGCGAGGAGGGAACTGTGCGGGTGACGATGGAGACCGCGATGCCCTACGACGGCTGTGTGTCGCTTGCGTTCGATTGCCTGCCGCAGGAATTTGCTCTCACCCTGCGCATCCCGCGCTGGACGGCCGGTGAGGTGGCGGTGCAGGTCAACGGCGAGGTTAAGATCGTTGGTCAGCCCGGGTCATACGTGGTGCTTTCGCGTTGCTGGCAGTCGGGTGATACCGTCACCTTTGAGCTGCCCTTTGCCTGGAA
>JAJFUJ010000137.1 GCA_021372475.1 Chloroflexota bacterium
TTCAAATGGCAGGCCATTCTGGCCATCGCACCCATTGCCATCGCCACTATCCCGGAATCGACCGCTCATCTCTACCAGATCAGCCTGTATATCGATAAACTCGCTGATGATATGAGACGCCCCAAGCCCGAGATCAAGAAATTAATCGGCCTGAACCTGATTCTAGACGGCCTGGGAGATTCGATCAACGGTATGCTGGGCGGCTGCGCTGGCACCAACTATGGCGAGAATAACTCGCTGATGGCCATCACGCGCTGTTATAGCGTGCCGGTGCTGATCGCGGCCGGCGCCATCGCAATGCTGCTCGGTTTTGTGGGCAAACTCTCCGCCGTCGTGCTCACGCTGCCGAACGCTGTCACCGGCGGATTGGCTATCTACTTCTTTGGCGTCATCGCCCTGCAAGGTGTGGCGCTGATTCAATCTGAAAAAGTGGATTTGTATGATCCTCGCCAACTCGCCATCGGCGCCACGATACTGATCGTCGGCGTCGGCGGGTCTATGCTGCCTGGCGGCGCACTGCCATTCCAGGCCAAGTGGCTCGCGGGGGTCTTCCCCGACGGCAATCCGCCGGCTATCGCCACTGCGGCAGTGCTGGGCATCCTGCTCAATGCGATCTTCCTCATCTTCCCGACCAAGAAGCAGGAGGAGCCCAAAATCGGCTAAGCAGATGCTGCGTGCGCCTGAGCGGATTTTAGGCATACAGGCGCGTCACAGGGGCGGCAATGCTGCTGCCCCTGTTTTTGCACGCATGAGCTGGGAGCTAGAAAGCGACGTAGGTGACAGGGCGCCGCACGTCCGACAAACGGGGTTGGACTCGCGACCTGCAGGTCGCGACCATATGCTGGCCATCCGTACCGCGCACACGTTGCGCGGCGTGGACCCGCACGTCCGGCGGTCGGTTACAGCAGATAGCCATCCCGTCAACAGGATAGGCTCACCCCTTGATGGCGCCCGCCAGAATGCCCTGCGTATAGTAGCGCAGCAAGGGGATCGTAACGGCCAATAACGGAATGGTGCCCAGCACGAAGGACGCCGCCAGCAAGCCGAGATCTGGCGCTCCGTTTCCGGCTGCGTTATTAAAGACAATCTGGCAGAATGTTTTCATCTTGTCGCCCGTTGTCAGCACCAGCGTCGGCCAGATGTAATCATTATACATGGAAACGACCACTGTGATGCCAACGGTAATCAGGGTGGGCGCAGATAATGGCAGTGCGATGCGCAGATAGGACTGTAGTTCGTCGGCGCCATCAAGCCGCGCCGCTTCGAATAATTCATTTGGCAAGGATGCATAAAAAGCTCGCGCCAGAATGATGCCGAATACTTGCTGCCCACCGATGTAAGGCAGAATCAGCGCCAAATAATTGTTCAGTAACCCCATTGACGCGATGATGCGGTAATTGGGGATGATGAGTAGGGTGTACGGAATCATCAGCACAGCCAGGAGCAAAGTAAACAGCAAGTTTTTGCCTTTAAACTCCATGCGTCCGAAAGCATAGCCGCTCAGTGAAACCATCACGAGGATACAAACCAACGATACGGCGCAGACAAAGAGGGAATTGAGAATTGGCTGCTTGACGAACTCCCAGGCATTGGCAAAGTTAGCCCATTTGACCGGATTCGGCGGCGCGAAAAAGGCCTGCTTGATCTTTAGGTTGGACTTGAGCGACATGTTTATCAGCATGGCAAACGGGAAAAAGGTGGCAACCAGTAGAAGAACGATAAGGATACGTGAAAATATAGTGCCTAGCAGTGACCAAAATGATGTCCGCTTGGCCGCTCGCGTTCTCGTTGCCATATCAGCTCTCCTCCCTTGATGGGAAGATAATCTTGCGGGTGCTCAGGGTAAGAACCATGATGATGAGCAGGAGCATGACACCAATCGCCGAAGCATAGCCGAAATTGCCTTCCCCGAAAGCAACCTGATACATCAACATCGATGGAATCATGGTTGCGTTGCCCGGGCCGCCGCCAGTTGTGGCGGCTACCAGGCCAAATCCGGAGAGGCTGCCAATCAGGGACAATGTGAAAACGACATTGATATAGGGGATGACGTTGGGCAGGTGGATCTTGGTGACCATCTGCAAATTATTGACCCCATCGATGAGGGCTGCTTCAAAAATCTCAGTGCCGATGCCGTTGATCCCAGCATGAAAGATCAGGAAATAGAGCCCGGAAACATACGGAAAACCGACCAGGATGATCGCCCAGATTGCCACTTGGGGATCATTGAGCCAGTTTCGCGCGAGCGATTCCAAACCGACCGAGTTGAGCAGCGTGTTAAAGCCAAAATCGTTGTTGTACAAGTAACGCCAGGTCAGGATGGTGACGATACTCGGGACGAGCATCGGGATAACAAAAACAGTCTTGGTGATATCGGCAAGCTTGCGGTTACGAATGAAAAACAACAGTTCGGCCGCCAGCAGAGGGAAAAAGATATTGTTGAAAATCGAGGTCACGGTAATGATGGCCTGATTTTTGAAAGTCGTCCAAAAAACAGCGTTAGCGAAGAGCTTTTTGTAATTTTCCAGGCCGACAAAGGATTTGTTGAAGCCAACCGAGGCATCAGTGAAAGAAAGATCAATCGCGTTAAAAACAGCATAATAACTAAAGATAAAAATCAGTATAAATGTCGGCGCAATAAATAAATAAGGTGTGATTCTAAACTTGGTGCGCTTAGGCATGGCCATATCTATCCTTCCGAAAGCGAATGACAAGGGAGGGTGGGATCACACCCCCCCTTGAATACCATCTGGCTGTACGAATAATCCGAGTTTATGACTTGGCCGTATCAGCGGTGGCCGGATCTAGATCATAGCCGTTCTTTTCAATTACATCGGCATTCGAAGCCAGGAAAAGCGGCGATGCTTTGTCGCAGAATTCCTGGGCGGTAATCGTACCAGCCAGCAGTTGGTTCACGTATTCCGTGTACTGGCCTTTGTCGGAGGCAAGGACAGCATCCTGTCCCACGATGCCGCCGAAAGTGTCCTTAATGGCGCCCTTCTGGACAAAGCCTTCCAGCTTCTGGTTGAGCTCTTCGGAAAGCTTAACGCCAATGATCGAGGGCGGGCCCTGGACATAGTTGCCGGCGTTGAGGGTTGTCTCGAATATATCCTGCGAGCCGGTCGGGTTATAGCAGAACTTGTAAAAGTCCTTGACGCGCTCGAGATGGTCGCCTTCGCCCTGGCCCAGGATGATGCCCATGGTGTTGCCGACGACATACAAGGTGCGCATTTTGGCCTGGAAGCCTTGCGGCGGATTCGCAAAAGGCGGGAAAGCCATAGTGCCCCACTCGAATCCATCCGCGCCCATCTCTTTGATATCGCTGTTCAGCACACCGACGTTCCAGGAACCGGATAGGAAGAAAGCCGCCTTGCCGAGCTCGAAGGCGCTTTGAATTTCCATTGATGAAGCAGCGATATAGTTCTCCTGGAAGTACTTGGCGATATTGGCGAACTGCTCCCAGACGGCAACTGTGGTGGGGTCGGTAAACTTTTTCTCATCCTTGTACTTGGCGATGCGTTCACCGGACATAACCGTATAACGGTCGCAGGTCCAGTTATTCTCGTCAAACTTAAAGTCGCGGTTAGCCGCCATGGTGGCTTCATCCCAGATAGCGTCTTCTGGGTGAACCAGAAATTCGTATTCATTCGTGCGCAGTGCGGAATCCGCAAAGGATGACAGGTACCAGGACGCTTCACTAGCCGCCGCGATCGGGGAAGCCATGCCCCCTGCACGTAGTTTGGCGCAGGCGGCATCCAATTCCTCGTAGGTGGTTGGCAAGGCGATGCCGTTTTTATCCAACAAAGTCTTGTCGTACATGATGGCAATGCCGACCCAGTCGAAAGGCAGGGCATACTGGCCATCAGCCATTGTCACCAGGGCTAGGTCATCCGCATTAAAGCATTCACGTACTTTTTTGCCGCCATTATAAGGGTTCGGCTCGTCAAGCATCTTGCGAAAATCGTAGGCCATCTTCTTTTGGTACATCACGCTGTACCCGCCTACCGGCCCCTGGGCAAAGTTGATGTGGACGATGTCGGCTGACTGCGAAAAATCATCTGCCGTCAGCCAGGTTGTCATTTTTTGCAGGTATGTGTCGTTATCAGCCACAACATCAACCACTACCTCGGTCTCCGGATGGAGAGCCATGTAATCCGTAGCCATCTTCTTCCAGCCGGCTGTGTAGTAGTTGTTGATCACGGAAAGAACAACCTTGTCTTTTTTGGAGGTATCCCATGCAGCGGTCGCTTCCGTCGGCGATGGCGCGCTGGTTCCCTCCTTACCTGACGACGCAGGGGCTGTCGTCGGGGTTGCGGTCGGTTGGCAGGCAGCTAAGACCACACCAGCGACGGCCAAAGCGGAAAAACTCAAAAACTGACGACGCGTGTACTTCATATTTTCTTCTCCTTATGTATATTTGCACCCCTAAGATATAGGTATCCTCCTAGATCCTCCCTCGGTATCCAGGATGCATCTATTATACCACGATTGTAAGAATAAGAGTACCCTATCCTGTAGATATACACAGATTTACTCTTGCGAATTTGTATTCTATAGTAAATTAAGTAAATTAAGTTAATTATTTTATATTAAGGCCATACTACTCAAGCGCCATACCAAAAGACTTACGATACGCTTAATCCCCGCGCAGCGGTGTATTTGACGGTTCGGACGTTTCAGGCTGTTCGTGGTGCGGATGCTACACGTCCGGCAAGCCGAACTGGACTCGCGACCTGCAGGTCGCGACCGTATGCTGGCCATCCGGACAGCGCACACAGTGCGCAGTGCTAGCAATTGAATGCGGCGGCGCGGGCGCCGCCGCTCCAAGCGCAAGCGTCTTACGCACTCCACAGTCAGGCGCGGCGCGGACGCCGCACGCCCGTCAGGCGATGTCATCTGCCGCGGATTGGGAATGATCCGCCGTCTCCGCACGGTCGCTCCTCCTCTGATATCGCGCCACCAGATTACCCACCTCGGCTCGGCAGCCGCCCAGGTAGCGCTCCACCAGCGCGGTGCGCTCTTCAGGGGCAGCGGGCAGCAGGTCTTGGGCAGCCAGGTAGTCGCAAAAACGCGTCAGGTCGGCCTCCAGGTGCACCCTCACCCCGGCGCCCTCGGCCGTCACCGCATAACGATCGCCTCCCAGCCTCTCGATGGCAGGCTTGCCGAACCAGAGATGGTAAGGGGTGCCGTAACCGGAAAAGGTAGTGCAGCGCTTACTGAAGAGCGGCTTGATAGCGCGCGTGACGGCCGCCAGGCCGCCCGGGCCGCGCAGCACCATATGCAGCGGATAGGCATAGCCCACGGCTCGGCCCTCGTGCCCAACCGTCACGCTCTCCACGGTCATATTGCCGAGGCGGTCGCAGGCAAGGGGCATGTCCATCATCGCGCGAAATTTCATCTCAAAGGGCATCAGGCACCTCCTGGATGTCTGGATATTGATCAAACCAATCCTGGCTGAGCATGCGGCGCTTGGCATGGTGTCACGCAGGTGTAACCCTTCCGAGCACAGCGGGGATACCGCGGCTCGTAATAATATTCCGGGCTGCAAGGGCAGGCTTTCCTCCATAAAGTCCGTCTTTTATAATATATTATGTTTTTACGTTTTGGCAGGGACACGCGGCGCGTGCCCTGTTATGAATGATGCACAAGCCTGGGCACGCACAGCGTGCCCCTACGCCAACAACCGGAGCTGGACTCGCGACCTGCAGGTCGCGACCGGATGCTAGCCATGCGCGCCGCACGCCCAACAACCGGAGCTGGACTTGCGACCTTCAGGTCGCGACCGGATGCTAGCCATGTGCGCCCCCCTAATGGGGTGACGCTGCATTCTATCCGATGTACGCCACCGTGGGCGCCCAGCTCAGCGCATCAGCCGCATCGTTGCCGGCGCCGCAGGCCTCGAAGCGCAGCAGGTCGCCGACCTTGACCTGCACTTGCTGCAGGTTGAGCTCGATACCGTTCCAATCGCCCGCTGGCACGACTGCAGCCGCGCACAGCGGTTGGCCGTTAAGGGTAATCTGCACCGTAGCGGGGGCGCTTGCCGGCCTGAACTTGACCGCACGGCTGCGCACCGTCACTGCGCCGTCGCGGGGAGCCTGCCAGACGCGCGCCGTGGCGAGATCGGGCGAGGTTGTGCATTGCTCCATACGGTTGAGCCAGGCACGCATAGCGCCTTCCACCCAGGCATACTGCTCGTCGGACCAGCGCTCCGCATCGCGCCAGGCGCCGCCCGCCTCGCGTACCTGGCAGCGCCAACCGTCGGCGCCCTGGGTGCTGCTGAATCCATGCATCGCGTTATACAACGGCCCCGCGGCCTGGATATTATTGACCAACTTGAACTTGACAAATTCGCCGTGGTAGAGCGGGCGGCCGGGCTCATAGACCAGGTTATCGCGAATGACGCCGGTAGCAAAGTTCCCGCCATAGTGATGAATGCCGCCGGCGCCGGCCTGCCCGCCGCGCGAACTCCAGCCGTTGCCCTCGAAGGCGTTGCCCGAAACCTCGTGACCTTCGCTGTACGAGGATTCACCCCAGATGTCGAGGAACTCGATGCCCGGCCCGGCGTTCTGCCCAAAGTAGTTGTTGCGGATCTTGACCTGGCGCGTGGTAGCCTCAAAGTCGATGGCGCACTGGTCCACCGAGCCCGAGTCGGGCGTGTGGGTGAAGGTGTTGTTGACGAACAGCAGGTCCTTGATGCCACCCATAAACATCATCGCCGTGCCCGAGGTAGTGAACTGCCCGCAGCAGTTATGCATCACCGAGTTGATCAGCAGCACGTGCTCGCAGCGCACAAAACGCAGCGAGTCGGGGATGCCGCCCGGATTGGGGGCGTCATCGTCATGCAGATACAGATGATTGAGGATGATATCGCGCATGGGGTAGCTGACCTCCTCGCGCACACTTTTGCCGGCCGGCGCAATCGCCAGGCTATCGGCATTGTGGCAGCCCTCGATGCCATCGATATAGACGTCCTTCAGCACCACTTCGCCAGGCTGCAGCTCCATGTTGTCGCAGGAGATGTTGATAGCCGCCGCAATGCCGATGTGATCCAGCCGCGCCTGCTTGCGCGCCGGGCCCTCGGGCATATCGCGGATAAAGATGCCGTAGCAGTCGTGCACGAACAGATCCTCGAGCACCAGCCCCTCGTGTCCTGGGGTGGTAAAGTTAATCCACAGGGCACAGCCGCAATTGCCCAGCTCCAGGTCGCGCACCTTCCAGAAGGACGGGTTGGTCAGGCGGATGCAGCGTTCCATGGCATCGCCGTTGCGGATGATGCGCGGTCGCGGACCGCTGCCGTAAGCGCCCAACTCGCACCAGGCCTCGCGCGTGCCTGCATCGTCAATCACCAGTTGCTGGTTCCAGGTGCAGCCGCGTCCGAG
>JAJFUJ010000159.1 GCA_021372475.1 Chloroflexota bacterium
GCTTCGTTGAAAACCATCTGCAATTGCGGCTGCGGGGTGACAGAGCGCGCGTTGGACATCGTTGTTTCCTTTCATCGGGTTGTGGCGCCAGTTTGGCGCTCCGGGGGAGAGTTGTCAAGCGAAGGGCAGATGGTAAAGAGGATTAACAAGCCATAGCGACTTCAGCAGGGAGTGGCACGGCGCGGATAGGGCTGGTGGAGCTGCGCTGTCCTCAGCGCGGCTGGCTCGCGCTAGACTCGCGACTTTTAGGTCGCGACCCAGATTCACCCGCTGGCTTTCTGGCCGATGCACCGTTATAAGCTGCTAGTGTATCACATAACCAAGATACAAGCCCGACGCCCGCGCCGCGGCATTCAATGGCTAACATCCGGTCGCGACCTAAAGGTCGCGAGTCCAACTCCGGTTGTCGGACGTGTGACGCGCAGGGCTAACATCCGGTCGCGACCTGAAGGTCGCAAGTCCAGCTCCGGTTGTCGGGCGTGCGGCGCGCAGGGCTAACATCCGGTCGCGACCTAAAGGTCGCAAGTCCAACTCCGGTTGTCGGGCGTGCGCCGCACAGGGCTAACATCCGGTCGCGACCTAAAGGTCGCGAGTCCAGCTCCGGTTGTCGGGCGTGCGCCGCCCGCACCATTGCATCTGCCCATCGGCGCTTGCCATCCCGCGTACATGCGCGTATCCTGCCCATAATCCATCCGCAGGAGTAATGAATTGATGTCAGACCTCGCCTCTATCCAACCGGTGCTGGATGACTTCATCCCCCTTTGCCAGACCTTTGGCCGCGGACGCTGGGTCATCGCCATCGGCGGCTCGTTCGGCAAAGGTTCGAACGACCATACTTCGGATCTCGACATGCGCTACTATTGCGATGAGCTGGCGATGTCCTGGGGAGCCATCGAGGCGGCTTTTATGCCGCTAGTGAACGCCTGGGGCGAACGCGGCGTCAAGGTGGACGGCGTCTGGGTGCGCACGATACCGGAGATTGAATCCGCCCTGGCCGGTTGGCTGGCCGGCGAGGTCAAACCAGTCGAGCTGGTCTGGTCGGTGTGGGGCTATCACCTGTTGCCCGACCTGTACCACCAGCGCATCATCCTCGATCCGTTTGGCGTGGCCGCGGATTGGAAGACACGCCTGGCGGTGTATCCACCCCTCCTTAAGCGCGCCGTGCTCGCCAAACATATGGGGTCGCTGCGCTACTGGCGCAGGGATTACCATTATGCCAGCAAAGTACGCCGCGGGGATGTGGTTTTCCTCGCCGGCCTATCGGCGCGGCTGGTGCACGATATGTGCCAGGTGATTTTCGCTCTCAACGAGCGCTACTTTGTGGGCGACGGCCAGAACCTGCGCTTTATCGCCGGGATGCCGATTCAGCCGCGCGATTTCGCCGCACGTGTGCAGCAGGCGCTGTACCCGGTGCCGGGCGAACGGCAATTCGAGGAACAACACGCCACGCTATGCGCGTTGATCGATGAGTTGGAAGCCATGTTGAGCGCATCGGGCGCAGCCTGAGGTCAGGCATATCTTTCACAGCTAAAACTCAGCCTTTTCACAGCATTCTCACGGCCGATTCACAGGTAAGCGTGTTATGCTGCAGGCAGAACCATACGCCTGTGCAATAACGCGGTATGGTCGACGTAGCCGCACCGCCGATATTTGCTCACGGAGGTGTGTGTACACGCCGGAAGGAGGTGAGTTGCCGTTTAACCGGCTGCTGAGCAGCGTTGTTCATCCATAAGCTGCAGAACGGATCAGGACTCCGTGGCTGCATAGAAAATAGTACATCCCCCTTTAGCCGGGGGCTGCGGAAAGAACTTCGCAGCCCCTGTGCTGTTTCTTTTAGCAAAGCTGCTGTGCGGCGGCTCCGAGGGTGTTGAAAAAGAGCTTCTTTCCTGATACTTGCCCGCTGGGAAACAGGAAGCATCAATTAATCTGATATATAGTTGAATATATCATATCCTAACAAGAATAAAAGCAAGGCTCAAATGGATTCCTGCTTGCACGGGAATGATAGGCGAGTTCGCAGGTTGGTCTTTTCAGACGCTACGGTATCTAACTGGATACTTTTTTCCACACCCCCGCGGTTGGCATATTTGACAATTAGTTAAATTATCTTTATTATTCACCTCGCTTATTAGATAAGCGAGGTGAAGCAATGTCGCCGACGGAAGCTTTGATAAACGCTATGGAAATGTGGTTCGGCATCTCGATGAATCAGGCGATGGGCAAGCAGTTGCAGGCTGCGCGCGAGAGGGGCCTATCGATGCCTCAAATCGGCATGCTCTTTCGCACGTTCAATTCGCTGGCCGGCGTGTTCGAGCTCGGCCAGGAGATCGGTATCAGCGGCGCAGCCGCCAGCCAGATGATCGACCGGCTGGTGCAGCAGGGGCTTGTCATGCGCAACGAATCACCGCACGATCGGCGCGTTAAAGAAATCAGCCTCACTGACTATGGCCGAATTACGTTACGCTCGTTTATGGCGGTCACGCACAGTTGGTTCGAAGATGTGGCCGCGCGCCTCACCGATGCCGAAAAGGAGCAGGTGACCGCCACTTTTGTGCTGCTCAATAACCGTATCGCTGACATGCCGGCGCCTCAGAAACCGGCTTGCGACCCTACCCCACAGGAGTAAGCTCCCGATGTTAAAGCTCGTGCGTTATCTAAAGCCCTATTGGTGGATGGTGGTGCTCGCCATCGCGCTGCTCTTTGGCCAGGCCAATGCTGAACTGGCACTGCCCGATTACCTCTCGCGCATCGTCAATACCGGCATCCAGCAGGGCGGCATCGAGAGCGCCGTGCCTGAGGCCGTCCGCCAGAGCGAGATGAACCGCGCGTTCATCTTTATGTCGGAAGAAGAGCAGGCCTATGTGCTCGCACGTTACCGTTTGGTTGACAGCGCTTCCGCGGACTATGCGGACATGGTCGAACGTTATCCCGCCCTGGCCGAGCAGCCCGTCTATGCGCTCAACGATGCGGGTAAGGCCGATACGGCTGCGCTCAACCCGATTATGGGCAAGGCGCTGCTCTCAGTCTATACCCTGGAGCAAATCGCAGCGGACCCCGCCAAGGCCAAGGATCTAGGATCAAGTTTCGGGTTTGACTTATCGCAGCTTCCGCCAGGCACTGACCTCTTTAGCTTGTTGGCGAAGCTGCCAGCCGAACAGCTCGCTCAGATCAAGACGACCATAAGCGGCAAGCTGGACGCCCTGGGCGACAAAGTGCTCGTTCAATCCGCTGCCCCAGCCGTCAAGGCCGAATATGACGCACTGGGGATGGATACCGCCAAGATGCAGATGAACTACATCCTGCGTACAGGCGGGCTGATGCTGCTCCTGACCCTGGCCTCGGTGGTCTGTTCCATCGCGGTCGGCTACCTGTCCGCGAGGACGGCCGCCGGCAGCGCGCGCGACTTGCGCCATGACGTCTTTGCCCGCGTTGAGCAGTTCTCGAGCGTCGAATTCGACCGCTTCTCGACGGCTTCGCTCATCACCCGCACCACCAACGACATCACCCAGATTCAGATGGTGGTGATCATGCTGATGCGTTTGGTCTTTTATGCCCCGATCATGGGCGTAGGCGGGATTATTCGCGCCTCTGCCAAAGCAACGGGCATGTGGTGGTTGATTGCCGCAGCCGTAGGAGCCCTGATCAGCCTCGTCGCAGTTATCTTTGTCATAGCGCTGCCAAAATTCAAGAGCATCCAAAAGCTCATCGACCGCCTCAACCTGGTGACCCGCGAGAATCTGACCGGCATGATGGTCATCCGCGCGTTCAATATGCAAGGTTTTGAGGAGAAACGCTTCGATCAGGTCAACCGAGATCTGACCAACACCAACCTGTTTGTCAACCGCCTGATGTCGGCAATGATGCCGGTGATGATGCTGATTATGAATATCCTGACGATTGGGATTATGTGGGTGGGCGCACATCAGGTGGCCAATCTGCAGATGCAGGTGGGCGACTTGCTGGCCTTTATCCAGTATGCCATGCAGATTGTGGCCTCGTTCCTGATGCTATTGATGATGTTTATCATCCTGCCGCGCGCCTCGGTTTCGGGCGGGCGCATTGCTGAGGTGCTAGATACCAAACCAGCCATCGTGGATCCTCCTGCGCCGCGCGAGCTGCCTCAGCCCGTGCGGGGAGATATCGAGTTTCGCCATATGTCGTTCCGCTATCACGACAGCGAGGAAGATGCTCTGAGCGATATCAGCTTTTATGCGCACGCCGGCCAGACGACCGCCATCATCGGGCCAACCGGCTGCGGCAAGAGCACCATTGTCAACCTAATCCCGCGCTTCTACGACGTTAGCCAGGGCGGCATCTACCTGGACGGCGTCGATATCCGCGAACTGCGCCAGGCCGACCTGCGCGACCAGATCGGCTTTATACCGCAAAAGAGCGTGCTCTTTTCCGGCACTATCGCCAGCAACCTGCGTTTTGCCGATGAAAATGCGACCGATGAAACCCTGCGCGCCGCCGCGGAGGCAGCCCAGGCAACCGAGTTCATCGATGCCAAACCTGAGGGGATGGAAGCAGAAATCGCTCAGGGCGGCGCCAATGTATCGGGCGGCCAAAAGCAGCGCCTGGCTATCGCGCGGGCGCTGGTCAAAAAGCCACCTATTCTCATCTTTGATGACAGCTTCTCGGCTCTCGATTTCCGCACCGACGCCGCCTTGCGCCGCGCGCTCAAGAGCTATGCGGCTGGCAGCACGCTCTTTATCGTTACCCAGCGCATCTCAACGGTGAGGAACGCCGAACAGATCATTGTGCTGGACGACGATGGCCGGATGGTGGGCAAAGGCACCCACCGCGAGCTGATGCAAACCTGCGAGACATATCGCGACATCGCGCTCTCGCAGCTATCCACGGAGGAGTTGGAATGAGCGCTAAAAATAACACTGCTTCCAATGCCGGCGCATCGCGCGCGCCAAGAGGGCGCGGGCCTATGGGCATGGGCAGGCCGACCGAGAAAGCGCGCGATTTCAAAGGCACCATGATCAAGTTGGGGCATTACCTCTCCGCATACAAGCTGTCGATCGCGGTGGTGCTGCTCTTTGCTATCGCCTCAACGGCGGCGTCCATCATCGGCCCCAAAATCCTGGGACGAGCCACCACCAACTTGTTCGAGGGCGTGGTGGCCCAGATTGCGGGCACCGGCGGCATCGATTTTGGCTATATCGGCAACATTCTGCTGCAGGTGTTGATTCTCTACACGGCCTCCTCGGCTTTTAGCTTCATCCAGGGATGGGTGATGGCGCGTGTCGCCAACGATTTAACCTACCGCTTCCGGCGCAATATTGATGAAAAGATCAGCCGTATGCCGCTGCGCTATTTTGACGGCACCAACCACGGCGAGGTGCTCTCGCGCATCACTAACGACGTCGATGCCATCACGCATTCGCTCAACCAGAGCCTGACCCAGACAATCACCTCTGTCGTAACGGTGCTGGGCGTGCTGGTGATGATGCTGAGCATCAACTGGCTGATGACCCTGGTTACGCTGGTCGTGCTGCCGCTCTCGATAGGCATCGTGAGCATCGTCATCAAGCACTCACAGATCTATTTCGCGCAACAGCAGGAATATCTGGGGCACGTGAACGGGCACGTCGAAGAGATGTACGGCGGCCATGAAGTGGTGCGCGCGTTTAACGGCGAGGCGCGTTCTATCCAGCAGTTTGGCGAGATCAACGACAAGCTGTATAGCTCGGCCTGGAAGTCGCAATTCATCTCGGGCATGATGATGCCGATTATGACCTTTGTCGGCAACCTGGTGTATGTAGTGGTCTGCATCCTGGGCGGCTGGCTGGCTATCCGTAAGGCCATCACGGTGGGCGATATCCAGGCTTTTATCCAATACGTGCGCTCCTTTACCCATCCGATTGCCCAGTTTGCGAATATCGTCAACGTGCTGCAACAGACGGCCGCAGCCGCTGAGCGCGTGTTTGAGTTCCTCGAGGAGCCCGAGGAGATCCCAGATACCGCCAAACCCGTGCAGCTCGCCCAGGCCAGCGGGCAGGTCGAGTTCCGCCATGTGCATTTTGGCTACACGCTGGATAAAACCATCATCAATGACTTCTCGGCGCTGGTCGAGCCCGGGCGCAAGATAGCCATCGTCGGGCCAACCGGCGCCGGCAAGACCACCATGGTCAAGCTGCTGATGCGCTTCTATGACGTATCCAGCGGCGCTATTTTGGTGGATGGCTACGACATCCGCGATTTCAGGCGGCAGGACTTGCGCCGTCAGTTCGCGATGGTGCTGCAGGATACCTGGCTTTTCAACGGCACCATCATGGAGAATATCCGCTACGGCCGGCCGGACGCCAGCGATGACGAAGTCGTCGCGGCCGCCAAAGCCGCCCATGTGGACCACTTCATCCGCACCCTGCCGGAGGGTTATGCGATGGAGCTCAACGAGGAAACCTCCAACATCTCCGAAGGGCAAAAACAGCTCCTGACCATCGCGCGCGCCATCCTGGCCAACCCCAGCATGCTGATACTGGATGAGGCCACCAGCTCGGTCGATACGCGCACCGAAATTCTCATCCAGCGTGCGATGGATCACCTGATGCTCGGGCGCACGAGCTTTATCATCGCCCACCGCCTGTCGACCATCCGCGACGCCGACCTGATCCTGGTGATGCGCGAGGGCGATATCGTCGAACAGGGCAAACACACCGAGCTGTTGGAACGCGGCGGCTTTTATGCTGAGCTGTACAACAGCCAGTTCGAGGCTGCGCCGGCAGCGACGACAGGCTGAGGGCACCATAGGGGCACGCCACGCGCGCCCCCACGGCGGCGTGGATGCCGCACGTCCGGCGACTCGGGCTGGACTCGCGACCTGAAGGTCGCAGGCCCAATATCCATGTGGTAACCTTGTAGCGGACCCGTGATGTTTACATCGCGACAAACCGCCGCGACCTAAAGGTCGCAGGTCCAATACCTATGTGGTGCTTTGTATTGGACCCGCGATGTTTACATCGCGGCAAACCGCCGCGACCTAAAGGTCGCAGGTCCAATACCTATGTGGTGCTTTGTATTGGACCCGCGATGTTTACATCGCGGCAAACCGTCGCGACCTAAAGGTCGCGAGTCCAACGCGAGCTGCCGGGTGTAAAGCCTCAATAGCGTGCCATTGTAAGGGCACGCTGCGCGTGCCCCTTTCGATGTGAACCCGTGTGTACACGCTAATGCGGCGGCGTGCGGCGGCACGGAGCAGGGACGTGCGGCCTTAGTTATCGCGAGCAGATACAACCGTTTATGCGCGGGCTGCCCGGCTAAAGAGCAGCGTCTGCAGCGGATAAACATCAGATGGCCAAGAAGCTTGCAAACGCAGTGCTCAAGCAGCGGATATAGTGCTCCGCCGCGGTCGCTGCGAGAGATATGAAAAAGGACCCGACGGTAACTCACCGTCGGGTCCTTGTGGGGGGCTGATGTTCTATTTCCAGAAGGCGGTATCGACTAACTGGAACTCGATCTGCTTGAAATCATCCACACCCAGGGTTACAGTGGCTTCGTTAGTCCAGACATAGTCCTCAGGTCCGTTGCCAATCCACTGGATGAACTTCCAGCGGTTCGGATCGAGCCCCTCGGGCAGAGTCAGGCGGACGGTAACAAGCCACGGTTCCTGGTTCCACAGCGTCCACAGGGCTGCCGGCCGGCCGATGTTATCCAGTTCAAATCCCTGAGTAACGCTCTGCTCCGTGCCGCCCACCCAGAGGGTGGCCGACCCTGACCATCCACCCGCGCAGCGCACCGAGAGCTGCGAGTAAAGCGCTTCGCTCTGCACGGCCGGCAGCGGTTCTGGCGTCTGCGTCGGCCTAGCCGATGGGTCCGCTGGCTGAGTCGGCGCCGCGGTCGGCGTGGCAACGGGCGC
>JAJFUJ010000161.1 GCA_021372475.1 Chloroflexota bacterium
AGCCCGGATTTCAGTTAAATAAGGCTTACAATATGAGTTGTCAGGAGGCGTTATGTACAGCCAACTGTCCCATGTGATCAGTGAAAACCGCGGCCGCCTCATCGCCTTCTGCCAAAAGCTACTACGCGCAGCCAGCCTCTCCGGCCAGGAAGGCGGCGCCGCTGAGCTGGTACGCGACGAGATGCTCGCCCTCGATTACGATACAGTGGCAGTGGACGAGGTCGGCAACGTGGTGGGCACCGTCGCCTGCAGCGCGAAAACCGCGCTGATGTTGACGGCGCATATGGATGTCGTCGATCCGGCGGATCCCGCGCGCTGGCGCTTCCCGCCCTTTTCCGGCACATTGGCCGAAGGCTGCCTGTGGGGACGCGGCGCGGTCGACGATAAAGCCAGCCTGGCGGCGATGGTTTACGGCGCCGGGCTGCTCAAGATGGCCGGCATCTCCCCAAAACGCCCGGTGGTGGTGGCAGCCACTGTCGGCGAGGAGGTGGGCGGCTATGGCGCCAAGCATCTGGCTTCTTATCAGCACCCTGGGCTGGCCATCATCGGTGAACCTTCCGGCAACACCCTGCGGCGCGGCCATCGCGGCAAGTTCGAGATTGTCGTCACCTACCACGGGCGTTCGGCGCACGCATCGGCGCCCCAAAAGGGGCTCAATCCCGATTTCTCGCTGGCGCGCTTTTTGCTGGCGCTGCGCGAGCTGCCGCTGCGCCAAGACCCAGTTTACGGCGGCACGACACTGGCGCCCACCCTGCTTTATGTCGACCAAAAGGCCAGCAACGTCATCCCGGCAGCGGCCAGCGTGCACCTGGATTGGCGCAACGCCCCCGGCGAGACGCTGGAGGATGCCCTGGGGCAGATCGCGCCGCTAGCCAGGAGCTGCGCCGAAGAGGGCATCAGCACGAGCGTGGGTGTGCCGGAGCACGAAGAGGTATCCTATACAGGCGCACGCCGCCAGCTCGATGCCTCGTTCGGCTCGGTGGATATGTCAGCCAACGACCCGCGCCTGCTGCGCGCCCAGGCATTGCTCGAGACGGTGCTCGGGCGCAAGTTCCCGGCCGGCGTATGGCAGTTCTGCACCGATGGCGGGCACCTGGCGCAGGCAGGCATCGCCTGCCTGGGCTTTGGTCCGGGCGATGAGCATATGGCGCATGTGCTGGATGAGCACATAGCCGTGGATGAGCTGGCAGAAGCGGCACTGGCCTATGCCGTGCTGGCGGCGGCATTGGAAGTGGAGTAAAATCTTTCTTATTCTGATAGGTATATTGACAAAACTAAGCCATTGGCGTATAATATCGTATGAAAGAACAGCATTATGGTTATCATCGAAACATCAATCTTTACGCGCCAGGTTCTATCATTATTACCGGACGATAGTTACCGTCTATTGCAAGCTGCGCTACTCGCAAATCCGGAGGCAGGCGATATTATCCCTGGCAGCGGTGGATTGCGGAAAATGCGGTGGTCGCTAGATGGACGTGGTAAACGTGGTGGCTCGCGAATCATCTATTATTGGGCAGTATCACAGGACCAAGTTCTAATGCTGGCAATATACGCAAAGAATGCTCAGGTAGACTTGACATCTACTCAAATCAAGATATTACGAGGAATCATTGAGGAACAGTACCCATGAAAGAAGAATTATTTAACGAACTGGTTACCAGCGTTCAAGAAGGCGGAGCCATCCTGCGTGGTGAGGTGCAGCCTTCGCGCACGGCGCGGCTGGCGCCTATCGATATCAAGGCGATCCGCGCCGGGTATCAACTCACGCAGGAGCAGTTCGCGCGCCTGCTGGGCATCAGCGTCAACACGCTGCGCAACTGGGAGCAGGGCCGACGTGTGCCAGAGGGGCCGGCGCTGGTGCTCTTGTGCGTGGTAGCCAAACATCCGCAGGCGGTGTTGGACGCGGTGTGCGTGGAATAGGGTGCACTAGGGCTAGAGTGAAGCGTAAACCAAGAGCGCCCACAAGGGGCGCTCTTGGTTTAATACTACAGCGCGCCGGTTGAGCCGAAGCCGGCCTTGGCCGGGCCTAGGTCAGCCGGAGGGCCTGCAACCTGGCTGAAAGCCTGGCGGTCAATCCCCAGCGCCCACATCTGGGCGATGCGCTGGCCGTGGCGGATGATGCGCGGCCACGGGCAGTAAACCAGGGCGCACAGCTCATTGCCGTTGAACTCGGATTCCACCAGGCCGTCGTGGGCGATAATGCCGTGCAGAAAAGAGCTCGAACGCCCCGTCACGCGCACCACCTGTTCGGGTGGTATAGACAATGCCACCCCGCAGGGGATACGCGCCGCGCCCCACACCAGGCGCCAGCCGCGCCGCGGCAGACGCGCCTTTAGGTCCAGGGCAGCGCCGGCGTAGCGTTCGGGCGCCTGAGCACCCTCGCCTGTCAGCCAGAACTGAATCATTTGACGATGCCATCGGTGTTCAACATGATGGCCTGGTCGGTAGGCAGCAGGATGGTGCTGATGGTGGGTGATAAGCGCACAGCCCATTCGTACTTGATCAGGTCGGGCGTCATGCGAATCTGCGTGGCGATCAGCTCTAGCGCCTTCGCTTCAGCCTCCGCCTCGATGCGGCGCGATTCGGCGCGTCCCTCAGCCTGCTTGATAGCAGCCTGGCGCTCGCCATCGGCTTTGGTTACGGCGATCTCTACATCCTTCTGAGCAGCCTGCAGTTCGTACTGTTTTTGCAGGGCTCCCTGCTCAGCCACCTGCTTGCGTTCGATGGCGGCATCGAACTCGGCTGAGAACGCGACATCCGCCAGCGAAAAGTCATCCACGATGATATAGTTGCTGGCGAGGCGCTCCTCCAGGGAGCTCTTGATACGGTCGCGCAGCTCGGTGCGTTTACGCAGGATATCCTCCACTTTGTACTGCGCCGTGGAAGCCTTGATGGCCTCGGCCATGGCCGGCGCGATGATTACCTGCTCGTAATTCAAGCCAATCTCCTGATAAAGCTTGTTGACATTGGCCGGGTCGAGGTGATAGTTCAGGATGCCCTGCACCGTCATCACCTGCAGGTCATTGGAGGCGGCCTCAGCGGAGGTCTCTAGCTTTTGTACGCGCACATCGACGGGGACGACTTGACGTACCAAGGGAGGCAGGATGAGGTGGAAGCCTTCCCCCAGGACGCCCTGTTCGGTGCGGCCGAGCATCACCACGACGCCGCGGTGCCCCGGCTGGACGATGGCATAGCTGGAAAAAATAATAACCAGGGCAATAATGATGAGAACGCCTATCAGAATTGTCCGTCCTAACTTGTTACGCTTCATGTGCTCCTCCCGGTATTGGTATATCTAGCAGAATTTATAACAAACCCAATAATGCCCATGCTGTGAGAACCCTGCGCAGATAAAATACGCAGCGGGCACCATTGGGTTGCGGTCATCAGGAACTAGGGCTTTCAGTGATATTCAGCAGCCTCAGCATCGGCCTTGGTCTTATGCACCGTGCCGTCCGGATGGTTAGGTGGCGTGTAAACGGTGAACAGCTTGAGCGCGCAGCGGTTATCCGCGTTGATGATGTTGTGCAGCGTGCCGCGCGGGACGATCAGCACTTCTCCCTCGCTCAGCGTGCCCTCTTCGCCGTTCAGCACCGTTTTGGCTGAACCCTTGACGATCCAGAAAAACTGGTCGACATCCTCGTGCACTTCCATGCCAATCTCTTCCCTGGCCTTGAGGCTCATCACCACGAGCTGCCCTCCGGTCGCGGTGAAAAGCACCTTGCGAAAATTGCTGTTTTTGACAGCGAGATCCATTATCGCAGCTTTGTAACCTGCCATCATCGAAACCTCCTCATTATAGCCCTCAAGGGGATCGCTCCAGCCGACTATTTCACCATATCGCGCAAGCTGCTGTAAGCCGGACGATTCCAAATTCCAAACTGGGCCATCTCTGTGCCCGGGCTGGTATCATTGTAGTTCAAATTCCAGCAGAAAGCCGGCCCCACCCAGCCCCAAGCCTTCATCATCTGGTACGCCTTGACCAGGTATTGGGCTTGCTCGGCCTCGGTAACATTGGCAGCGTATTCATAGCCGGCACTCGGCGAAGCGCTGGATGCCCAGCCAAACTCGGTCGGCCAGATGCGCTTGCCCGCATCGTTGTAGTTGGCCATCACAGTACGGTAGGAAAGCATCGTCTCCTGAAAGTAAAACGAGCGATGCGCTTTGAACGTCGGCTCCTGGGCATTGGTGTAATCTACGCCTACATCGGGCGGGTTATTGTAGCCGGAAGGATGCGCACCCAGACCATCCATACAGGCTTTACAGCCGGCAGCATACATCTGGCGCAGATAATCCAGGTCATCCACCGAGATGCCCGCTGCCGTCACGCCGGTAGGGGTGAGCCCGCCGGAGATGATCGCGATGGACGAGTCCACGGCTTTGACCGACTTGTACACGGCGCAAAGCATCTTGACATAGCGTGAAGCATCCAGCGGTTCATTGCCCCATTCGTAGGCCAGGTTCTGCTCGTTCCACACTTCGAGCGCATGCAGACGCCCTTTGTAGCGAGCGGCGATGGCCGCCATCGTATCGGCTAAATCCTGCGGGTCCTCAGGCGGCCCCTCGACTGTGAGGTCCGAGCTGGCGGAACGCGCCCAATCCGGCGCTTTGACGACGCTGAGCATCACCTTCAACCCAGCCGCGCTGAACTGATCCATCAGGCGATCGAGCTGCGACCAGTTATAAATGCCTTTTTGATTGGGTTCGATATTATACCACGGCACCTGGATTTTTACCCAGCCGAATCCCGCCGATTGTACGGCAGCCACAGCCGTGAGCAGCTTGTTGTCATCGTACGGATCGATCTGGAAGCCGTACCCAAAGCTGTATAGGTCTCCGGATGGCGTAGGCGCCGTAGACTGCGGTGTGCTGGTGGGCGCAACGCCGGGTGCTGACGAACCGCCCGAGGGGATCCACAGCTTTTGTCCGACCCGTATCAGGTTCGGATTGCTGATGCTGTTGGCGCTGATAAGGGCGTTGTATCCCACGCCAAAGCGCAGCGCAATACCATAAAGCGTATCCCCGGAGCGCACGCTGTACCACTGCCCCCCGGAGGATGTACCCTCGGGGGTAGGCGTCGCGCTCGGCTGTCCTGAGACCGCGGTGGGCGCCGGCGTAGCTGAACTCGAACCAGGTATCCACAAGCGCTGGCCGACATACAGCAGATTAGGGTTGGAGATGCTATTTGTCCGGATGAGCACGCTGGAGCTCACGCCGAACCGCACAGCGATGCCGCCCAGCGTATCGCCGCGGCGCACAAGATACCACTGCCCCTCGCCAGGGGATGCCGTAGTATCGGGTGTGGGCTGTACCGTTGAACTGCTGCCCGGCAGCAGCAGGCTTTGGCCGACGTGGATCAGGTTGGGATTGGCGATTTTATTGATGCTGACCAGTTCGCTATAGTTGACGCCGAAGCGAATCGCAATGCCCAGCAGCGTATCCCCCTTCTGGACGACATAGGACTGCCCGGCGGCAGGAGTCGCGCTTCCCTGGGCGGCGACGGTTGAACCGTCATAAGGGAAAAAGGTCGCGCAGGATACCATCAAAGCACAGAACAAGGCGAATATGCGGATTGTGAGTTGTCGTTTCACCTACAGCTCTCCTCTGGTATGTTAGCAGCCCCGCCTTGCAGCGGTAACGTTGTGCA
Organism: Chloroflexota bacterium; assembly: GCA_021372475.1. GTDB lineage: Bacteria > Chloroflexota > Anaerolineae > UBA1429 > UBA1429 > JAJFUJ01. The sequence continues at coordinate 5,651 of JAJFUJ010000161.1, forward strand.
TAAAGCTATTATGGCATATGCCTGTTACGGGCGCAAGCCTTTGTGCTGCGAATGCGCCGCAAGGTGATAAGCCGCCACGCGACATCGGGCACGTCCAGAAGCGCGAGGCGCTCGCACCCGTAACGCCGATGCAACCGAACGCACAAAAAACAGCGCCCGGCTGCAGGCGCTGTTCCGAATGACTGTCGTGTGAGAGCCAACTAGCGTTCTATTTGGTCATAGCGCGCAGGCTGTCATAAGCCTGGCGCTCCCATACCGAAAAATGAGCAAAACTGGAGCCAGGATCGGTCACGCCATAGTTCAGGTTCCAGGCAAAAGCCGGGCCAACCCAACCCCACTCCTTCATCATCTGATAAGCTCGAACGAGATACTGCGCCTGCTCAGCCTCGGTCACATCGGCGGCATATTCGTACCCCGGATTGGGATCAGAGCTGGAAGCCCAGCCGAATTCAGTAGGCCAGAGGCGCTTGCCTGCATCACCGTTCAAAACCATCAGTTCGTGGTAGGCTAGCATCGTCTCGCGGAAGTAGAACGAGCGATGCACCTTAAAGGTAGGCTCATCAGGATTGGTATAGTCGATACGCGCGTCGGGCGGGTTGTTGTAGCCCAGGGGATGCACGCCTACGCCGTCCATACAAGCTTTGCATCCGGCAGCGTACATCTGACGCAGGTACTCCAAGTCATCGATAGAGATGCCCTCAGCAGTAACGCCCGTAGGCATCAGGCCGCCAGAGATGATGGCAATGTTTGGGTCCACCGCTTTGACAGCCTTGAATACCGCACACAGCAGCTCGACATAGCGCTCTGCGTCAATCTCGTCATAGCCCCATTCATACGCCAGGTTTTGGGCGCTCCAAACTTCAAGGGCCTGCACCTTTCCTTGATAGCGCCCAGCAAGGGCCGCCATGAAATCAGCCATATCCTGCGGGTCGGCCGGCGGCCCGGAGACGGTCTTGTCGGTAAAGGCAGAACGAGCCCAATCAGGGGCATCATTAACCGTCAGCAGCACTTTGAGCCCAGCGGCATCGAGTTTCGCTATAAACTCATCCAGTTTAGCCCAGGCATAGCCGCCTTTAAAATCCGGCTCGCTATCGGCCCAGGATACCTGAACTTTAACCCAATTGAACCCGGCGTCCTGCACGGCGGTGATGGCCGAAGACAGACGGCTGCCGTCAACGGGACTAATCTGAAAGCCGTAGTCAAAGCCAAGCGGCTGCACAGTGGCGGATTCAGCGGGTGTAGCGGCGGCACTCGCGGTCGGGTTGAGTGTCTTGGTCGGCGCAGCCGTCGGACGGGATGTCTTGGTTGGCGCCATCGTTGGGCTAGATGCCTTGGTCGGCGCAGCCGTCGGATTGGGCGTTTTGGTTGGCGCCGTCGTTGGACTAGATGCCTTGGTCGGCGCAGCCGTCGGATTGGGCGTTTTGGTTGGCGCCGTCGTTGG